>CAZXTQ010000094.1:0-1832 GCA_964643595.1 uncultured Methanosarcinales archaeon | reverse complement strand
GAGCCATACTCCATAACACTGCTTTAAAAACACCCAGACTCTTGGGACACAGCCGTGTTATTGGGTTGTTTAAATCAGGCATTTCAAACCCTAAAAGATTATTATTTTTAACCACTTAAAAGAGACAACAAAATAGAAATGTTTATATATGAGAACTCAAGCATTTACTTCATGAATAATCAAGCACTTCTAAGTCAGACAGACAAATATCTTGATGATTATCTAGAGGCATTTGTAATCCAAAACAAAAAGTCCGATATCCAATATTCTGCATACGGAGTGCCTATACCAGCTCATTCAGTTCAACAGTTTGATGATGTAGACGCTGTTGATCTTCACAAAGAAAGATTCAAGCAGTTATATGATTCACTTCCTGAATCCGAGCTTTTTGATTTTGTCAGAGCACTGTCAGATATTGAGAATGTTGTCTTGATAGACATCGGAAACATGCTCTATGGCGCTGATTTCTCATTATGGGTTGCTGCGCAAAACCCTTCAGCAGACATACACATCTATAATCCTGATATAGATCATGAATTTCCCCCTTTCCTTTTCAATGATTTCAACAAGGAACAAGTATTCAAACTAAAGACCCTTGCTCTGTTCGATCATTCTGATCCAAAAAGCAGCACAAAAAAATTATTTGAATCAAATGGTCTACCGAACATATCTTATCATTACGAAAAGATTGAAAAGGGATGTCTTGAAAAAATTGCTCAGGAAAATGCAGACCGACAAGTTGTTTTTTTCTCGAGAAGAACTCCGACCACGCCTAAAGAGATGACTTCTCAGATTGCATGCGTAGTCAATGATAACGAAAACACCCATATGATTCTTATGCCTCTGATCAACACCAAGATAAATGCTTACAAAGATGACCGTATCATCGAACTGATAAATAGATACAATTTTGCCAGGGAGCATTACAAAGACCCTACTTCAGAACCTTGCGCCAACGCAGCGACGAGATTGTACACTGCAATGCAGCAGTACTACGCGCTCAAGGCAGCTTCTGTCGTAGGTGAAAGAGCAGAAATCTACAAGGAAGCTCACTTCGAAACAGGGTTTCCGTTCCACCACCCAACTCATTATGTGAGCACTATAGAGCCGAAAAAAACATAAAGGATGTTGACTTATTATTTTACGGTGTTGAAAGATGCGTAAGAGTGATCTATTCTGCAGGGAAGCGCTAGATGAGATAGTCGATGCTGCATCTATGAAAGCTTACAGAAATCACATGATCGTAAATACAGGTCTTTGTGCTGTCGCAGATACTATCTGTATAAGTCAAGCAGTTGAACACGCGACGCAGGGAAATTACAACGCAGCATTTACTCTTACATTGATGGGCGCATTAACTTCCTTGATAGGATATTATGAAGCCAGGCGCGCACATGTCCTGCAAACAACACCTTTAGAAGAACTTAAAAATCCTGTTTTACAGATAAATTCTGTCGACAACCCTTTTCTTGATTATCTGGAAAAGTGAAAAACAGTTCAAGCACCAACACCGCTTTTCAGTACGTAATAAGTCGGCCACATAAATTGAATATATGCTGCCTAGCGGACTGTATGTACAATAGCAACGCCTCAGCCGTCTAAAGAGCTGGTGAAATATTATTAGATTACGATTCATGCGTGGTGGACGTTAATAGGTTGGTATTCGGTGCTCGCGACGCTGCGGCGTTGCAATTACATTTCAACTCTGCCTAGTACAGTTATTGGTGATGTAATCAGATTTCACAATCGCACGGTTCGGAGATCGGTGAATTATTCAGACGGAGCGCGGCATATAGTCAAGAACCACCAGTCAATTATACCCACACTATATG
>CAZXTQ010000093.1:0-2285 GCA_964643595.1 uncultured Methanosarcinales archaeon | reverse complement strand
GCAGCTCCGGTTTCAGTACCTACTGCACCTGTTACGTAATTAGTAACCTGAGAAACTCCTCTCATAGCAAAGAATGTACCTGCTAATGAGATGACTATAGCAACGACAAGTAGTGTTGCCAATGTTTTGTTAGATATTTCATCCATCTTTTCTAACCTCCTTTATAATCTATTTAATCTTTATTCCAACTGTACCGCTTTGATCTACTGCAACAGGTCTGTCGTTGCTTTCTTCTCCTCCTATCCTTACTCCGACTGAACCATGTTCAGGCGATCCAAGGTCTATCGTTTTGTAAATTGTAGTGGGCTGAGAAAGAATAGTCCACGTGCCAACAACAGATACGACGAGGGTAAGAACCAGTAGAACAAGAACAGTGCGCTTCGAAATATCATTGCTCTCCATCTTTTCTAACCTCCTTTTGAAACTTTCACCCTTAAGAGGGCATGTTTCTGATTGATTTTAAGGTAATTAGTACTACTCAACATAAAATAGGTATATAAATGTTTCGGTAGCCGTTATTGTTCGTTGTTGTGTTGTTTTAGTTGTAGAACATGCTTTTGTAATGTTTGTGATTTTTCAGAAAAGGTTAAAGATGGATAGGTTGGTGATTAAACTTCCAGTGGTTGTCGATCTTTTAACCTTTTTACTATTGTATGGGGATTATTTTTGTTTGATTGGTTTTTTTGTTCGCGTTTAAATCCGCAGAGTAATTTTATATACTATCTTGCAATAATAATGTTTTAAGATAATATATTGTTATAATTTTAGTTATATAATATATGGGGTGCAAAACATGAAAGACTATTATTCATTTCTTGAACGAATCGCTTTGAGCGCTAAGCGTTTAATGCTACCTCTTGCTTTTGTTGCAGGTATGGGTGTAGTTTCACAAGCCTGCGATGGAAATAACAGTAATAATAACGGCGGAGGAGATCCAGAGACTGTACAGGTCACAGGCAGTGCAACAGACGGACCATACATTGACGGATCAAAAGTTACCATTGTCCAACTCGACAGTGCGTTTAACCCAACAGACAAAACAATCATACAATGGACAGATTCTCTAGGTCGGTATTCAGCAGAGCTTCCAGCCAAGACCAATTTCAAAGCCAGCATATCAGGATTTCATTTTGATGAAATAGCAGGCCAACCATCAGAAGCACCAATAGACTTATTAGCTTCATTCAGGACAGGAGTTGTACCTGATGAATATAACATCAATGACGTCACACATTTGGTAGCTGATAGAATATTACATTTGGCAGAAACAGATCCTGGAAGGACTTTTTCAGAATATAGTTCTACAGCTCGCGATGAATTCTTTTCAGAGCTTGATATGATGATCGTTGGAAGTGGAGTGTGTCACCCACACGAAATGGACGTGATATCAGGAAGCTCTACATGCAATGATCCATTACTTGGAGTGGAGTTGCTTTTTAGACAGTACGCACATGATGTAGCTAATGCAACAGGTGCTGCGGTCGCGCCCACATTGCAGGGATTTTTCAACAATTCCGCACTGTACTTCGGACAGACCGGAACATTACCTAATGATGTTAAAGACGGACTTAGAGCTGCAGCATTAAACCTTGATGTTTCTGCTGCTACCTTGAATCTTCAGGCTTATCTTGATGCACAAGGCGAGTTGGCTGAGACTCCAAACGCGGATAACGTGCTTGATCAGGATATGGATGGAATTGTGAACTCATTAGATGAAGATATAGATGGAGATGGAGTATTGAATGAAGATGATACTGATCCAAGAAATCCCTCAGTCGGAGCAGGAGTATATATAGACCCTGTTTCAGGTTTAATTTGGCAACAGGAAGGACCTTCCGATCTTTATGATCAACCGAGTGCTATCGCATACTGCGATGCTTTGGACCATGCTGGCTTTGATGACTGGAGATTACCCAATATTGACGATCTTAGAAGTCTTGTAAGAGGATGTCCTGACTCAGAAACTGGTGGCGCGTGCGAAGTGACTGAAGCCTGCTCTGAAATGAGCTGCTTTACAGATATATGTCTTGGATGCGATGAAGGTTTGGGACCTGCTGACAGTTGCTATCAACCCGTCGAGTTAGACGGAGATTGTACAATATACACATCCACATCAGTAAGATCGGATCTGCCAGAGATACCCTGGGTTATCGATTTTACAACTGCCAATATCGCTAACATAACATCGCCCATACTACCCTATAATGTAAGGTGTGTTAGAAATCCTTGATTTTTTTCATTTATCTTTCTTATTTTATTCCTGATATTTAAGCCGAATGGTATCC
>CAZXTQ010000092.1:1539-2439 GCA_964643595.1 uncultured Methanosarcinales archaeon | reverse complement strand
GGAGTGATACAAAGATTTGAAGAGAGAGATGTGATATCAGACTCTGTAGGGGAAACGACCAAAACATACACAGACATCCACGGAACAGTATTCCCTTCAGTATATGGTGTGGTCACAATACCTCCAGGGTACACAAATGACATATGGGTATCCATGTTTACAAGATATTGTTCTGGTTCTCGAGGGAATATCTGCAACGGAGACGCAACACAACTCTTCAAAAGAATACAAGACTGCAATGATCCAGAACATCCAGATATAGATATTGAAAAAGGAGAGATAGAAAGCTGCAGAGGACCAAAAATTGCTTTGAAAAATCCTGTTCAGATGACAGAAACAGGTAGTTGTGCTCCAGATGGAACCTGCTCTGGAAATGCAGTATGCATCAGCGGAAAATGTTATAGCAGCTTAACATCACTTAGTTGTGCTTCATATACATCAGGCGACTCATTCGAAGAACTATTCCAACTGCCGCGACCAGATGATTCAGGCATTATAGGAAATGGAATATGCAATATGAACCCGACATGCAGCATAGACGAAAATGAAGATCTTTATGATATAACTAATAATGCCGGTCGGTATATGCTGACATCAGCAACATGCCACTCAGGAAAATGCAATCAAGCACTGGACAGTTTTGATTGTGAAATTTATAATGGTAGGCGATTACCTGAGTCTATGTTCACACTTCTTAATCCTGATAGTTTAGACCATTATTGTAATATTCATGATCTAGGAGAACATTTTGTATCCGAGAAAGCGCATTGTACTGCTAAAAATCCTCCACCTATTAGAACAGCAACCTGCGAATTGACAGGTTATGCAGCAGACCCTGATGATGATGAAAGACTTTGTGAAGCATGCATAGACCCGACAGCAACACCAAGACACACAAAC
>CAZXTQ010000092.1:0-1529 GCA_964643595.1 uncultured Methanosarcinales archaeon | reverse complement strand
AACTGCTGCGGAGACGATATTGGAGAAGGAGGATTCGCTTATGGTTCGTATGGAACGCCAACGTCAGTAAGCACATCCGGAAATTCAGCTAAAGGAACTTATATGGGTAATAATGAAGTCTGCGATGATTATTACGGAAACGATCCTGAAGATATTACTAAGTGGATAGATAATGATTGTAAGAACCAAGCAAACTGCCTAGATCAGAAATGCTACAACACAAATAAAAAAGGACCAAGCGGAGGACCATGTTGTCATGCTCTAGGAGATTGTACTGGTGTGCTGAATGAACCAAACTCTGCTTATGTTGGATGTAGTGCTGCAACAAAGTGGGAATGTGATTGTAAAGGTGTGTATACAGAAGCAGCCGCTCTTAACTGGATAACGATGGGAACAACATTAATAAATCCGGTAAGTTTGTCTTCAAGCGGAACTTATAGTACTTGTGTGAATAAACGAGATGCCTTATTTTATTCAGAAGATAAGATTGTGAAAGTGAATGTTGCTTCTGGTACGGGTCATTCTTTTTCGTTGAGCGCGACAGATGTTGATGGCGGGGATGATTGTGAATCTTCGGTAATATTAAGAGTATATTCTTCTACTGATAGGGAGAGTATTTTAGCGCAGGTAATTGCTGGTTCTCCTGCTGTAACTCAAACGAGCCCAACAACAGATTATTTCTATTTTACTTTTGAGAATATTCGAGGGGAAGATTGCTTGGTTTCTGTTATGATGACATAATAAGATAAAAAATAAAATTATTGGTGCTCGTATGTAACCTGAGCAAAATCAACAGTGCAGCTTGAGTATACATCACTAACAGTTGTTCCGTTGTTGTAATTCTCGTGCGAATTTCTTTCTGCTGCGCTTAATGAACTTATTGCACTCTGCACGCAACTTTCATCAACGTCAAGGATATAGTCTGGGTCAGAGCTGGTACTTGGCTTAAGCGTTCCATTGAAACCCGAGCCGCAAGCCGAAGCTACAGCGTCGATAGAGGTTTCTGGAAGTCTTAATTCCTGTTCTGAACCATCACTACAATGCAGAGCCAGAATAGATCGATGTTCATCAACAGGTATTGTGAATGTGTATTCAGAGCTATCAAGAACAGAAACGGTGTAATCATGCAATCCAACATCGCTTGCTCCCATTATTTCTGATGATATATTTCCGCTTAAGTTTATACTAGCTCCGCTCGGGCCACCTGTCAAGCTCCAATTGCCTGCAAGAGTTCTTCCAAGAGGGTCATGACCTTCACAACTAATTGAAATGCTTACTCCTTCTTCAGATGCATTCACATAACATCCATCAACGACTGCTCTGTCGGTAGCGCCTTCCTCATAAACTAAATCAACACTTCCATCTGCAGTATGACTAATGCCGTCTGCGTCGTAAGCGGTGATTGTGGTTTCTAGAGTTACTCTTTCGCCATCGCTAAGGCCGGAGCCACCGTGGAAATTGTCGAAGTCAAGAGTGCTGTTCACGTAAGTGCCGAACTGAGCGCCAGTTTCGTCAACAACAGTAAGATT
>CAZXTQ010000091.1:0-2491 GCA_964643595.1 uncultured Methanosarcinales archaeon | reverse complement strand
CACACTTTCGTGCATTGTAGAGGTTTCGCGCCTGCTGCACCCCGTAGGGCTAGGGACTGTATCTCAGTTCCCTTCTCGGGGCTCCCTCTCTCAAGGCCCCTACCGATCGTTGGCTTGGTGGGCCTTTACCCCACCAACAACCTAATCGGCCGCTGACTCACCCTTTGGCATTACTTTTGGGAAACAATTCTTTCCAGAACGAGTTTCCTATCCGGTGTTAGCCTCAGTTTCCCGAGGTTATCCCAGACCAAAGGCCAGATTATCAACGTGTTACTGAGCAGTTTGCCGGTGCCCGAAGGCCCCTGGACTTGCATGGCTTAGTCGAACCCTGATAGCAGCAATCTCCTGCAGGATCAACAGGAATTGTTATCGTGGTCGCAATTATTTGGTTTTAGTATTTAGTACGTATTTTGCTGAAACAAGTAGAATTTGTCTAGTTTTAGACTCTAGACGGGTTTTGATAGCTTGTTTTCATTCAAACACTCTCTATTTCATACTTGACAGCTTAGTATCAAGCATACACGTTCAGTTCCTTTGAATAAAGGAGAATTATGGAGCAGATGTATCCATTTAGGTAGTTCGATGGAGAAAGAGGGGGTATATAAAGGTTTCGATTAATGGTTCTCGACGATAAATAACCACTTCTTATGAATGACGATTTTGTAAATAATCCTTTTTTGCCATAAAAAACAATCAAAACAAATTTTTAGAGTCTAAATAACACTAAAAATAACTAATAAGTAAATAGAAAGGTTTTTTGTCCCTTATTCAGGAAACAGAGCACCAAAGAGAACACTGAATCTTTACTTGTTCCTTGCGATTCTTCTTCTCTTCTCTTTTCTCATTCTTTTACGCTGCCACTTCCAACGCATCTGGCGTTTCTTCTTCCAGCGTCGTGAACTTCTTTTCATCTTGTGTTTGACTTCACAGCTTCGATGGCTGTTACTTGACCTCATAGGTGAGTTTTTGTAATATAGTTGATTGAAAGATATTCCTTCGAATTCAACAGTTCGAGGGATTTTGAGGCGTTATTTAAAGGTTTGTGTTTAGGATGCCAAAGCACCAAAACAAACACAACAAGCACAACTGCAGCCACCGCCAACTAATCCCGTCAGCATATTCATCAGAGCGCGTGTGCTGACGAAGTCAGCACGGTGTCTAGAAGATAGTGCCTTTAAGAAAAAACATCTGTTGAATGGCAAGGCAACATTGCGTGCTTTGAAATCTCACTCATAAGGGTTCGAAGCCAACGGAATATTGATCGGAAAGGATATATCTTCAGCTCCGCCATCCTGCTCTGATTCCATCGTTTCGAATACTGCTTTGCAATCTCTTTTCTCCATACCTCTCAACAACTCACGAACTTTGTGAGGGTCCCGTCGTGAATCAATATTCAGCATTGCTTCATAAAGATTGTCCGCACCTTTCTCAACCTCTTCTCTAACATCGTCTGCAGAGATACAGCTGTACCATGCAGTTATGATTAACTCAACAGGCCCTACTTTCACTGCAGAATTCATGTCAGCATAATAAGAAGGCGTTACTCCGTAGACATATAGTTTATGTGCTTCGCTCGGAGAGACACATGCCTTCTGAAAAGCCAAAGCAACTGCAGGAGGAATATGCACGTCTGCAGGAGGATGTATAGCTTTTTCAGGTATCTCCTGGTCAGAGTTAAGGTATGCAAAGATTGCTCGTATGTTCTTATGCCTCCAAGGGGTCAAGTCATGTCTTTCTGTTGCAGAGTCATAGCAATCTGTAAGTTCAGCATTTTCATCCCATTCTTGAAGCCATCGACGGGCTTTAGCAGAAGATATCTTATTCTGTCTCATAAGAAGACATGCGTAAGCATCACTGATACCGTCTTCAATACATGATCTGTAGTGTGCAGGCGAAGAATCTGCTTTTGCGAATTCAACGCAATCATCTATATCTTGTATGCCGCTGTTTTTGCATCTGGCAATAAAATCTGCAGGACTGCCTTCGGTATCCTCACCAGATATTTCGCCGCTTGACGCAACCTTACAGCTACCTTGTTCGCAGGCTCTTGTCATCTTTATCATTGCGACAGGATCTGTTATTTCTTGTTTTAGAAAATCCTGTACATCTTCAGGAGTTATTCCTGCTTTATAGAATATTTTAGATAATAAATTACATCCTTTGGAAGAATATAGTTCTGTCCGATCACAAGCATCTTCCCAGACTTTTGCACTTGTTATCTTTGATGGACGAAGGTGTTCATCTCGGCTCATAGATTTTATATCTGGATCATTCACATTTTGTGGTCGGTTTAACTTGTCAACTGTTTGCATAAGTTCTTCCTGATTTTCATAAGCTGCATCGACAGATAATACATGGTCTCGATTTTCCGAAGAGTCTTCCCAACCGAACCATGCACTGGAACCAAGCCCCATCACAGTCAGCCACGCTCCTGTAAAGACTGTGATCCCGGTATATTTGATTGCTTTCCACGCCTTCATCATGCTTCCCC
>CAZXTQ010000090.1:0-2855 GCA_964643595.1 uncultured Methanosarcinales archaeon | reverse complement strand
AACCGTGCGATTGTGAAATCTGAATGAACCATCCAATGACTGCGCTAGGCGGCATATATTCACTTTATGCGGTGGACTTATTACATACGGTTATAATATGACTATAATACCAAGGTAACATTTATAAATGACTGTTGCTTGGACTTATATATAATAATAATTATAATACTCATAATATTTATCGCTTTGTTAAAAAAGAGGGTGAAGTAAATGGACAAGTCTAAAGAGTTTATTCTATGGTTTGATCAATTAGGTATAGAGGATGTGCCGTTCACAGGAGGCAAGAATGCCTCGCTTGGTGAGATGTACTGCAACCTTACAGCTAAAGGAGTCAAGGTTCCGAACGGATTCGCAGTAACCGCATATGCCTATGACTATCTTGTAGAAAAGTCCGGAATAAAAGAGACTATACGTTCAGTCCTCAGTGATTTGAATACACATGATATGAAAAATCTTGCTGAACGAGGTGAAAAAGTTAGACTTCTTTTTCTTAACGCAGAATTCCCACAAGAACTCAAAGACGCAATAACTTCAGCATACGTAAACATGTGCAAGCAGTACGGAGAGAATTGCGACGTAGCTGTACGTAGTAGTGCTACAGCAGAAGACCTTCCGGACGCAAGCTTTGCAGGACAGCAAGAGACTTTCCTGAACATACGTGGTCCTGAAATGCTGCTTGATGCCTGCCGACGATGCTTTGCTTCATTGTTTACAAACAGGGCTATATCTTATCGCGTAGATAAGAACTTTGACCACTTTAAGATAGCGTTATCTATAGGAGTACAGAAGATGGTACGTTCTGATCTGGCTACTTCGGGAGTCATGTTCTCTATCGATACTGAATCGGGTTTTCCTGACGTAGCATTCATAACAGCAGCATACGGACTAGGAGAAAATGTAGTTCAGGGAGCAGTTAATCCAGATGAGTTCTACGTCCATAAACCAACACTCAAGAACGGATTCAGATCTATAATACACAAAGCAGTCGGCGAGAAAGCAATAAAGATGATTTACACAGACAGTGGAATAAAACCGACTAAGAACGTACCTGTAAACAAAGAAGACAGGAAAAAGTTCGCGTTATCTGATGATGAAGTGTTGGAGCTTGCTAAATGGGCATGTATCATAGAAGACCATTATTCAGAAAAAGTAGGACATTTCAAACCAATGGACATGGAATGGGCAAAAGACGGCGAGACAGGAGAACTTTTCATTGTTCAGGCAAGACCAGAAACGGTCATGAGCCAGAAAGACAAAAACACAATCGAAGCATATGCACTCAAGAAGAAAGGCAAAGTGCTCTCTACAGGAAAGAGTGTCGGTGAGAAAATAGGTGCTGGTGAAGCAAATGTCATCAAGAACGTTCAGAACATACACGAATTCAAAAAAGGACAGGTACTTGTTACAGATATGACTGATCCTGACTGGGAACCAATTATGAAGATTGCTTCAGCAATAGTTACGAATCGTGGAGGACGGACTTGTCACGCAGCAATAATATCTCGTGAGTTAGGGATACCTTGCGTCGTGGGTACACAGACATCAACAGAAGCAGTAAGTTCTGGACAGGAGATAACCGTAGATTGTTCACAAGGCGACGAAGGTTATGTGTATGAAGGAATCCTTGATTTCGAAATTCAGAAGACTGATCTTAGCAGCATGCCTGAGACAAAGACAAAGATAATGATGAACGTAGGAAACCCGGAAGGAGCATTCGACTTCAGTTTTCTGCCGAACAAAGGAGTCGGGCTTGCAAGAGAAGAGTTTATCATAAATTCATCAATCAAGATACATCCAGGAGCATTATTGCATCCTGAAAAAGTGACTGATAAGGCTGTACAGGCACAGATAGCAGAACTGACCAAAGCATATCCTAATAAGATAGAATACTACGTCGAGAAACTAGCCATGGGAATAGCTCGCATCTCTGCAGCATTCTATCCAAAAGATGTTATACTCAGATTCTCGGATTTCAAATCCAACGAGTATGCAAACTTGATAGGCGGAACATACTTTGAACCAAAAGAAGATAATCCAATGATTGGGTGGCGAGGATCGAGCAGGTACTATGCAGATAATTTTAAGGACGCATTTGCACTTGAGTGCCGTGCAGTATTGAAAGTGCGAAATGATATGGGTCTCACAAATCTGCAGGTCATGATACCATTCTGCAGGACGATTGACGAAGCACAAAAAGTCATGGCAGAGATGGCTGCTTCCGGATTGAAACAAGGTGAGAACGGATTGAAAGTCATCGGAATGTGCGAGATACCCTCAAATGTATTACTTGCTGAAGAGTTCCTTGATATCTTTGACGGTTTCTCGATTGGCTCTAACGATCTCACACAACTGACACTTGGTCTTGACAGGGATTCAGAGCTTGTTGCATCAATATATGATGAACGAAATCCTGCAGTGAAGAAACTTATCAAGCAAGTTATTGACGTGGCAAACGCAAAAGGCAAGTACATCGGAATCTGCGGACAGGCACCAAGCGACTTTCCAGACTTTGCACAGTTCCTTGTCGAAGCAGGTATTCATAGTATGAGTCTGAATCCAGACACTGTCGTAAAGACAACACTTGCGATTGCAGAGAAAGAGAAAGAGCTCGGGATAAAGTGAACATTTTTTAATGGCGAGCGTAGCAAGCTTTGAGGTTTAATTCCTGTTATGTCTGGGTGAGCGGAACGAAGTGGGATGAAAGCGCAGCGTCCCCTTTAGCGTTTTTATTTAGCGCCCATCACTTTAGCATAAAGATAAGTATCAAAAAATTTATTTCCATCTTTTATTGCTTTTTTCATAGTTCCTTCTTTTTTGTATCCGCATTTTATGGCAACTTTTTCACTTCCAAGATT
>CAZXTQ010000089.1:0-2954 GCA_964643595.1 uncultured Methanosarcinales archaeon | reverse complement strand
TAACACCGCATCCGGGGACAATGCTCAGGGATAACTCTCCTGACAATGGTCTGGTCGTGCTCACCGATGACATCAACAGGTACACGCACAAGCAGCCCGTCGCCGTTCCCGCGAGCCTGGGTTATGATGGTCTGTATCTGATGGCAAGCACATACAACAACCTGTCGAGGAGGCTTATGATGCAGAGGGTGAATCCCTTAATCAATCAGGATTATATTGAGAGCTTAATGGCGAGGTCTGCTGCATAATGCTGATAAAAAACGCGATAAGACTGCACGAGAAGGATAGGAAGATACTCCATGAGCTAGATTTAGATGCGAGACAGAGCTACGCAGATATAGGTCGGAAAGTGGGCTTGACTATCCCTGCGGTGAAGAGCAGGATTGAGCATCTCAAGGAAAAAGGGATACTCGCAGGATTCCTTACAGTGATAAACACTGAGAAGATAGGGTACACTTTTTTCAACACATATCTCAAGACGAATTTCAATTCATGGGAAGAGGAGCAGGAATTCATCAACTATCTGAAAGAGCATCCTAACATCGGTTGGTTCGCGTCATTCAGCGGCGTGTGGAGCATGAAGGCAGGTATAATGGCCCGCAACAGGCAGCACTTCAATGTCATCAGCAGGGACATCTTCACCAGGCTTGGAAAGAACCTTCTTGACAGGACTTCGACACAGCCATTGGCGGCTTATGTCTGCAAGCACAAGTTCCTTGATGACTCCAAGATAATGGACGGAGGGTTCTATCACATAACAACTCCTGTTGAGCTTGACAAGCAGGACCTGAAGATATTGGGCCTTGTTGATGACGATCCCCGAATATCTCTCCTCGAGATATCAAAGAGGACAGGCATAGCTCATACTGTCGTGCAGTACAGGCTGAAACGTCTTGTCCAGTCAGGAGTCATTCAGGAATTCAGGCCGATAATTGATTTAGGGAAGTTGGGCTACCAGTGGTACCATGTCCAGTTCAGATGCCAGAATGTCTGTGAAGCTGACAAGAAGCGCTTTATCGGCTATCTGAAGGTCCATCCAAAAGTGTTTTATATCATAGACCTTATTGGAGCATGTAACCTGGTGGCTGAGTTTTTGACAGAGGGTGGCAATGACTTCCAGCAGATTATCAAGGAGCTTAAGGCTGAGTTCCCTGACATGATACACTCATACGAACCTTTATTGATAACAAAGGAGCATAAGCATTCATATTTTCCGAAGGACATACTGAAAAATGAGAAAGACAATCGATGAGATAAAAGCGCAGGTGCAAAAGGAATGCCTTGACCCTGCTTTCAAGCATCATAAGTGGTATTGGGAACACCACATCATGCCGATGATGTGGGTAGCGCTGAAACTCGCTGATGAGGTCGGTGTTAATCGTGAATTAATTGAACTTGTCGTGTATTTACACGATATTGCGAAGATAAGAGGTCTTGATGACCACGCTTCGGAGGGTGCAAGAATCGCTGATGAGATGCTTCCTGAAATGCCTAAACGTGATTTGATCATCAAATGTATTGCTTCGCACAATAAGCCTTCCGAGAATGATCCTGTGGCGGTAAAATTGATTGCGGCTGCTGACGCCGTTTCACACTTCCTAAGTCCTTTCTTCGAGATATATATCTGGGAGAATCCTGACCTGGATTTCAACTGGCTTTGTGAATCGAACATACGCAAGGCGGAAAAGGACTGGAAAAGGATACTGCTTCCCGAAGCCAGGGAGATGGCAAGAGAAGCATATCAGGATGTAATCAAACGATACGAGGTGCAAAAACAATGGCAATAGTAGGATTCCATTTTTCAGGGGTTTACAAGGACAAGCTCCTGTCCGGACAGAAATGCGCATCAGTGATGCCCGAAGAGAACGAGTACGCTGTAGGCAGCCATGCGTTTGTCTATGTCTGCGACGGCAACGTGATGGAGCAAGACGCCGTAGAAGAAAGGATAGGCGCAGCCACGATAGTGACCTCAAGAAAGAAAGCATTAGGCGACCTGACACTCGAAGAAGCCGTGAACTGCGGATACGAATCAGCGGAACAACTGACAGCAGAGATGAAACAATGGTTCCCGAACCTGCAAGACCAATCAAGAGTCACGTATGTGCAATTTGATTTGAAGCTGTATGAATAATTTTTAATAAATCTTTTTTCGATGTTTAGGCAATATGGCAGACAATCTATCCAAAGAGCAGAGAAGTTTCACGATGTCTAGAATTAGAAGTAAGTGGACATCTCAAGAACGGACATTACATAATTATTTGAAAGGTATGAAAATAAAGCACATGATGCATCCGAAAATCGACGGCAGTCCAGATGTCGTTCTCAAGGACAAAAAGGTAGCCATTTTTTTGCATGGGTGCTTTTGGCATAAATGCCCTATCTGCTACGTTGAACCTAAAACAAGAAAAAACTATTGGTTGCCTAAAATTCAAAAGAATGTAGATAGGGATAAAAATAATAAAAAACTGTTAAGAAGAAATGGATTTAAGACTCTAATCTTGTGGGAGCATGAAATTAAAAAAAATCTGCATCGAAGTATTCTAAAGATAAGAAGACAACTATAACTGATCGACAAAAGTCCGCCAATCCGCATCACTATTTTTTAGTTTTCCTGTTGGTTTTACATATCTTTCTTGATTTATGCCTGCCTCTGGAACGGTTCTTTTTTCAAGTTCTTCTTTCAGACAGTAGCCAACAATTTCAGCACCAAACTCTTCAAATTCAGGAATATTATCTCTAATATCTGCAATATCCGGATGATCTCTTAAAAGTCTTAAAATAAAATCTGTTGGATATATTATTCTTACAAACACATAGAAATCTGAAACTCGTTCGTCTCTTTCAACTTCATTTGTAGGAACAATCAAAATCATTCCATTCTCTTTTCCGCTCTTGACACTCACTCTCTTTCGAGGGGGGTTAGTTACTCTCCCTCTCGTGACTGATATGATATC
>CAZXTQ010000088.1:0-3853 GCA_964643595.1 uncultured Methanosarcinales archaeon | reverse complement strand
AGAACTTCCCTAATGATATAGCCGTGCGCGTGCTGGGAGAAGAAGAGATGAAGAAAGCACATGCATCTAACGGAGGATCATGGAGTCCGGGAATAATGGGATTCGCGATCAACAGAGGACCATACCCAAGCGCAATATTCGTGAAGAAGAACCATCTTGACGCACTCATGCTAGTAGTAGGGCACGAGATAGGCCACGTACTTAGCGAACGACTCGAATCTGCTGTGAACGAAGAAGCAAAAGCATTCGCATTCGAACTGGCCTGGGCAAGATGCATAGTTGACAATGATATCGGCGGACTTGGTGCAAACTTTGATGTAGATTTCCAGCCTGCTGCAAACGGACTGCATGACAAAGCATTTGCGTTCGTGCAGAAGACGGTGAAGAAAGGTTCGGCTGCACTGAAAGTATTTTTTGATCTAAGTAAAGGTATACTGAGAGTTTAAGCACTACTGTAAATCTATTCTCCACAAAATACCTCTGGCTACGTCCATAGTACGACTTGATTCTTATTCCGCGAGTTGGTATTCCAAAGAACGTCTTAATTACACGCAAATACTCGCCATGCTAGATTCTTTGGTGCCCAAACGCTTTGCGTTTTTGGCTACGCTAGGCAGAGGTATTTATGTTTGAAATTTAGTAAATCATTTAAACACAAAATACCTCATAGATGATTATGGAAGAACAACTTGAAACAAAACAGGAAGTCACAAAAAAATTCACTATAGGAATCGTGCTTATCATAACGTCTCTTGTAATAGGTAAGATCTCATTAATACCAATCATACTTTTTCCAGGTAACAGCAGCTGGCGGTCAGCAATGATTATATTATATATTTGCGGGTGGATGCTGTTAATACCCGGAATAGGACTGGCAGGGGTGGAAGGATACCGCCTGGTCAAGCATAAGTACAGACATTACAAGAACAAGACGGTTCATCATGTCAAGAATGGAACAAGAAAAGCCGCACAGCACACAGTCAAAATAGCAAAGAAGACAGGACAGGCAACAAAAATAGTAACAAAAAACAAAAAAAAGCAAGAAGAAAGTGAGAAAGATAAAGCACAAAAGCAATAATCACAAACACAGAGATATTGAAAGGAGAAACAAGCTCCTGAAAGATTTCTGAATCCATATGACATTTCTGTCCCAGAAACATACCTGTTTCTTTATAAGTATTTATAAACAAAAGCAACTTATACCTATGTTATAGAACATTTTGTCATAAGCAACGACCCGTAGAAAACTACAGGTCGTCTAGTTGATTTTCACAAAAATCAACAATCGCACGGAGGTCAAACAAATGGCAATCAAAGAGATCAAAGGAAATCAAAAAAAAAGTGCAACACCAACAAAAGCAGCACCCAAAGCAGGAAGTGCAAGCAAAGACGAACAGATAGGATTCCACAAAGGAGCATTATCAACACTCGCAAAAGAAAGAGAAGAGATGCTCAAAATCCTGAACGTAGTAGAACAACTAATGCAGATGCATGTCGCAGCGCTCAAAGAACTTGGTATCGACCTTGAACAGATGGCAAAACAAGCACAAAGTTCAGCACCAAAAGGAAAGTCTGCATCACTTGAGAAGACACTCAGGTAAGAAATAATTTTTTCTTCTGTATCGATGCCGCAGCACTTCAGCAGAAGAATACTCTAAACATTCAACCACAAAGATGCATTACTAACAGTGAAACTGATAACTTCGCTGGCGGCGGCATCTATGATAATATTTTCAAAAAAGAAAGTTCTCCGACAGCAACCTGGGTCACCGATGTCACGTTATTCATCACTGCATCCCGACAGTGCTTAAAAATCTACAAAGCATACTATGTAATGGGTGGTTGTAAAAGTCACGATGCAACCACACTAACACCTATGAGGGATGTAACATGGCATCGTATAAACCTCCCAAGGAAATTGGGACTTACAATACAGGAATAAAAGAGGCGACAAGACTCGAAGGAGAGTACGACCAAAAGGCCAACACAATCCAAAGAGCATACGAAGCAGCAGTATCTGAGCTAGGATATAGCGACAGAGAACTGCAAGATCCTACAAAATCACGTAAGGTCGCAAAGGCAATGTTCAGTGAAAAGTATCTTGGCAGTTCAGAGTTCAACCCACACATAAGCAAAGAATATGCAAAGATGGGTGAAGTCGACCAGCAGGAAGAGCTCTCAAACAAGCTCGGCATGAATCTTCAGAACTTTGTCGGACCCCAAGGAATCATTGCAAGGTATGGATCTCTGAAAAGAGGCATAGTCACACAGTCTGTCGAAAGACAGTTCGATGATAAGGCTGCATCACAGATTACCTCCTGGGCATGGATGAAAGCATACGATCCGGATGCATCACTCGAGCAGAACATGAAAAACTATGCTGCATTGGTGCAACAGGACCCGATACTATCCGGAACCGGAGCGAAGCTTGACCCTGGAAAGTTCGACAGTGTTGATGACCTTGCACAAGCGCTTGTCACATCACTACGCGGAAACTCCTCGAGACAAGGATTCCAGTACGGACACGGGGTGCAGTTCAATTAATTTTTTTATATTTAATTTTTTGAAATATGAAAATGGACGCGAACCTAGCATATCAATTAAAGCAAAGCGCACCGAGTGAAGCGCGACAAGGTTTTGATAGTTCCACTTCTTATTTCTCTTCAGGATCTTCTGGAGATCCACAAAGGGATGATCTTGTCTACAAGGTAGAACAACAAATAGAACAGGTACTGCATCCCGGATTCAAAGATGTCTCCTACGGCATGGCACAGAGCCTTACAGACACACTTTACTCTGCAGCAGGAGAACAGCCAACACCAAGCAGACGTGAAGCTCTTGACTATTTCGACAGCAATTTCATGAACAGAGAGATGAAAAGAGTAAAAGGAAACATAACACAATACGTGCGTGACGCGTTTGACCTGGAAGACCCTCTGGAGATAAACAAAAAGAGACGGAACATATATCGCAAGATCGATAAGCACGGTCTCAGTGAAGCTGTCGACGCTGCCCGACCATGGAAGCAGACAGGACTTGATGAACTTGAAAACAGGCTTTACAAAGGATCAAGCTTGGGACCAGAGAAAGTAGAAAGCACACTCACTTCTACACTATCAGGATACAGGGACAAACTACACCCACAACTCTATGATGACCTGAACAGCAGGATCAAGCAGAGCTCTGCAGCAATAGCAGAAAATGTATCCGACTACATGCCAACACCAGTCAACAGGCTCAAAGAAATATTCGCATCCACTGACGGCATGACAAAATACTCTGACGCAAGAGATACTTTCGAGAGACAGATAGTCTATGATGCATTGACTGCAGCAGAGTTCGACAAGAACAAAGCTGCATCGTATCTGGGAGATTCATTACGCACGTTGAACAGAAAGATAGCAGAGCTTGGCTTGGATGAAGAGACTGAGAATAAATCAAAGATAAAGGAAAAAGAACGCAGTAACGTCATCAGCATGGAAGACGCAATCAAGAAGAAGATTGACGAGATAGCTCAAGAAGAAAATATACCTGAAGGCGCGGTCGACGAGATAGAACGTTTCCAACAACTAGTCAGAGAGTACAATGCAAAAAGGGATTCTGAGAGAGAAAGAAAGACAGGACAGCAGTTATCGCGCTCCGCCTGATGATAATTCTTACAAAATTTATATCCGCAACATAGACCCATAACAAAATCAATAACTAGGCTAGGCGGTAACTACCTATTCAACGTATGCAATAAGTCAGATAGACTGTGAATATATGCCGCGCTCCGTAAGAATAATTCATAAATTTCTAAACCGTGCGATTGTGAAATCTGATTACATCACCAATGACTGCGCTAGGCGGCACA
>CAZXTQ010000087.1:0-4779 GCA_964643595.1 uncultured Methanosarcinales archaeon | reverse complement strand
ACTCTTTCGACACTAAGCCATGATCAGATTGAGATCAAAGATGCGCTTCACGACGTATTTGCAGGTGATTTTGCTGACAAGAAGTTTACGCACGTAAACCTGCTTGATGAACTGAAAGATGTCAGGAAGATTCTTATGAACAGGGAGTTTGTCTTGGTGCTTGATGAAAAAAGAAAGCTTCTAGGCGCGGTTTTGCAGGAGGATGCTGTGAAGTCTGATGCAGAAAGAGCTCGGGACGTGATGGTTCCTGCAAAGAATATTGTTAAAGTGATGATAACAACTACTGCCTATGACTCTTTGATCAGGATGATGAAGAAGGGTGCTTTTTTTGCTGCAGTTATTGATAAAGGTGAAGTAGTTGGTTCTATACGCAGGGATAACATCATCCGCTACGCTAAATACAAAACTGTCAAGACAAAGTACGGAAAGATGGGATTCAAAGTATGAAACTAAACAAATAGTATTTGTTTAGCTTTTTCTTGTAGTACTGCCACAGCGACGTGCGTGTCCTGCAAGAATGAATGCTAAGTGGGTTGCACTTACTCTTTGTTAGACAATGTTCGCGCAGCGAAAACGTTCAATTCGTCGGATAGCAACCAAGTGCAATGTAGCCGCGTGGCAGTACTGCCATTATTGAGCTAAACAAATACAAATAGGTGAATTATTCAGACGGAGCGCGGAATATAGTCGCAATCTAGCTGACTTATTACATACACAAATACAAAATATTTATATTCTGATATGTTTAATCAGCCACAGAGGTTATCGATATGAAAGTTTTCACAGAAGGTTTGGATGTTGAAGTCTTGGAGGACCCTTTTTACAGTAACAGGTCTGGATCTAAGAGATTCAGCAGGATGGGTAAGACAGATGGTCTGACTTATCTTGTGCAGGAAAATCCTGCTGAAGCAGACCCTAATGATCAGGGAAAAACAATAATAACAGGAAACGTGTCTATGCGCGGTGAAACTCACGGAACTTACATGTTCAGGATGAAAGCTGACAGGCACCCTGTTGGAGCAAGGTTCTGGCAGACTCTTGGTATGACCCGTGCGCTCAGGGTGACTCAGACAGAACTTTCAAAAGAGTATCCTTTTTCTGGAGACATAAGTTTTATTGACGGGCAGCCCACTCCTGATGAGGGTGTTGCAAAAATAGTGAATAAGCTGTACTGTGGAAAGCAGAGAGTTATTGATATCAAGACTGTTTGATGTTCTTTTTTCTCATAAACTCTGGCTTGCCCAATCTTATCACAAATCCTACGACAAGCATCACAGTGCCGAACAGCACACTCATTACGACAATTCTTACAAACATATCAAAAAAGAATTGTTCTGGAAACATGCGTATCAGGTTATCAACTCCCGGATCCAGCATCCATGTGTCTGTCTTGAAGAATATCTCATGGAACTTGTAGAATGCTCCTGAAAAGAACAATACCATGATGCCAAAAAGAACTGCAACTCCATCGACGAGTCCGCCAGTCCAAATCATTAGTTTTGATAGCAATCTCTTGAAATATTCTGCGTGATATTCTTTTTTCATGGAAATTGTATATCTCTTTACTGTTATCAAAAGCATAAACATCACTAATATTGACACAACAACTGCTACATTAAGAAATGTATGGAAGACTCCAAAAAGGTCGCGTACCTCGACAAGATGCGTCTTCTCTCGATTATTATAGAAATCCGAATCTATCTCTCCCAAATTGTCAGCACCAATTCCTTGCTGAAGGTAATCTATCAAAAAACCAGATTCGTATGACAGGTCTACAGAATCATTGAATTTGGAATGTATCCCGAACTCATCAAACTTTTCCTGGTACAGCTCTGCATCGAAAGCCACTGCTTCCATGTTGGATAGATATATCATCAGCATTGTGCTGACAGATAATAAAATAAGAAGTATGGTTATTGAGAGTTGAAGGTGTTTCCTTTCCATCTTAAACAAGCCATATCTTTATGAAATCTATGCCTTTTTTTTGACAGGAGTTTTTTTGATAGGCGTTATGAATGTTACACCTAATGCCTTATGAGGATAGATTTGTAATTGTCCTCGATACTGGCCCACTCCGCATTTCAATACTTGTATTTTCATGCCATGTTTTGCTATTGCAGAGTCGTCTCCCCAGAATGTGATCTTGACTTCGCCAGTCTTGTCTTTCAGGAATCCTAAAGCAAATGGTGCGTCACCGTATTCTTTGCCGCGTATTTCACCAACAAAGTCTATTGTTGCTTCTATGTTCACGTCTTCCATTCCGACTTCAAGGTCTTTGAGCTTGGTGAACTTTAGTTTTGATACATCTATGTCTTCTACTTCTTCTCGAGCATCATTCATCATGTCATCTTCAAGTTCGTCTTCGTCTGACCAGAATTCCTCTTCTTCTTTCTTTTTCTTGACAGCTTTTCGTTTAGCTTTGGATTTTTTTACGTTTGGCATTATGATTCACTTAGTTTACCGTTCTATCCTCGGTATTGTATCCTTCTTTTCTTCAGGAAATTAAATGCGCTTAGTGCAGCGATTGAACCTTCTGATGCTGCTGTGACTATCTGGTTGAACTGATTTGATCCGGTTGTTATGTCTCCTGCTGCAAAAACCCCTTCGACATTGGTCTTCATTCCAGTATCTACTTCTATTCGTTCATTCTTTGCAAGATTGACTCCGAGCTCTTTTGCAAGTGCAGTTATAGGTATTCCACCGATCTCTATGAACAGACCGTCGAGTTCTAGTTCTTCTCCGGTGTCGAGTTTTACTTTTTTTAGCATTCCCTCACCGATTATCTCAACAACATTGGCCATGTACTTGAATTCTACATTATCATCATTCTCAAGATCCTGAACTCTTGCAGGTTCTGCTCTCATATGGTCTTTCCTGTATATCACATAGACTTTTTTTGCGTGATCAGAAAGTATCTGTGCTGCTGTTGCTGCAGAATCACTTCCTCCAACAACACCCACGACTTTATCTTTGAAGAACATTGCGTCGCATGTTGCGCAATAGCTTACTCCTTTTCCAAAAAATTCTTTTTCTCCAGGGACTTCGAGCTCTCTATGCTTTGTTCCCATTGCAAGTATGACTGTTGATGCTTTATAGCTCTGTTTTTCAGTGCTGACCAAAAAATAATCATCTTTTTTTTCTATGCCCTTGACATCATCTGATACTAGCGGGACTTCAAATGATTCCAGATGTTCTTTGAAGGTTTGCATTATCTGCATTCCAGGTCCTTTCTGTCCTGGCCAGTTCTCTATGTCATGCGCAAGATTAGCTGTTCCGCCTACATCTGAACCAAACACCACTGCTTTAAGTACGTACCTGGCAGCATATATTCCTGCTGTTAGGCCTGCAGGTCCTGCGCCGATAATTGCCACGTCATAGATTTCGTCTTTGCTATCTTTAGCATCTTCTGCCATTAAAACACCTTCTAAGCACCTATATAAGTTAAATATTTAGTATATATAAATATTGATGATAAAGAGTTTAAAAAGGTTTTGGTGTTGTAGCTCTGTAGGGGCTAGCATCACACCGCGCTCCGTTAGACACATATTCACTTTATGCGACGAACTTATTACATACATATCACCGTATGTAATGAGTCAGCTAAACAGTAAACCCATACCGCGCTCCGTCAGACAGGTAAATGCTGTTGAAATCGTGTAATTGTAATATCTGATCATATCACCAATAACTGCGCTAGGCGGTATGGGCTCACCATATGCAACGAACTTATTACATACATATCACCTCTAAATTTATAAATCACCCACCCTTTTTCCAACTCATCATGACCAAACTTCAGTTTTATCCTATTGATGTCAGTTATAAAGTGGTGAACGGAAATCCTGTCATCTATATATACGGCAGGACTACTGAGGGTAAACAGATATGTGTTATTGATTATGATTTCAAACCGTATTTCTATGTGGTGCCTAAAGCCACTGCCAACATTGCAGAATTAAAGGATGCGCTAAAGACCATTAAACTGGAAAAAGACAACGAGACTTTTGAAGTGACTAAAGTATCGACAGTCAAGCGAGTCCTTAAAGGAAAAGAGGTTCAGGCAATCAAGCTGACTGTCAACATTCCAAGAGCAGTTCCAATTCTTCGCGAACCTATCAAAGACATGGCTGAAGTTGATACGATTCTTGAATTTGATATTCTTTTTGCAAAAAGGTATCTTATTGATAAAAAGATCGTACCTCTGGTACTTACTGATGTTGAAACAGAAAAGATGGATAATCCAGGGCGCAGTCGAGTGCCTTGCTTCAAAGTTAAAGAGATCAAACAGACAGAGGATTCTAGCCTTGACGATCTGAAGATTCTTGCTTTTGATATCGAGACTTATAATCCTGAAGGCAAGGTAACTGTTCCTGAAAAACATCCTATAATAATGGTTTCGCTCTACGCTCCTGATTTCCAGAAAGTCATTACCTGGAAGCGTTTCGATACAGAGCACAAATATATAGAATTTGTCGACGGCGAGAAAGAACTCCTGGAACGGTTCAAAGAGCTTGTCAATGAATATTCTCCAGACTTGCTCGTGGGATACTACAGTGATGGTTTTGATCTTCCGTTCATCATAAAGCGCGGTGAGAAGTATAAGATAAAGTTTGATATCGGTCTTGATTACAGCATAAGCTCCTTGCCGAAAGGAAATGCTAAATCGATTGACACGACAGGTATCGTTCATGTAGACATTCTTAACTTCATACGAAGGGTAATCGCAAGAAAACTGAAGACTGATTCACTCAAATTAGACAATGTTGCAGAGGAACTTTT
>CAZXTQ010000086.1:0-4991 GCA_964643595.1 uncultured Methanosarcinales archaeon | reverse complement strand
AATCATACAGGACGCGAAATAACATGGCTGAAGAAGAGATAGAGATGTGGTATGAAGATGAGAAACAGAGACTCACAGAGCTCTACATAAAATCAATAGAGCGCGGGATGAGTGTCGAATCCAGAGAGAAAAAATTTAACAAAGCTATGGATAACCTTGCAAAACAATATGATCGTAAACACACAAGCCTTATGCGTCAGAGAGATAGCGAAGAAAGGGGAAAAAATAAAAAAGCACTGATACTAAGGCCGTTCTATGCAATATCTCATGTCATTTCAATGATATTCAGCTCAGTCTGGCAACTGATACTGAAGGTCTCAAAAGCGAAATATGGCCAAGTTCATTTCAGGGTTACTATTTTTTGGATACATAATGGATATAAGATAACCGATGGAGCAAGACGAAGATTCCGGCCAGTCTATATATTCTACATCAAATACTTACAGGAAACTGTGATAACAATCACCAGACCTTTTGTCAGATCTTACAAGAATACACGAAAAAGATTGACTGCTTCAAAAGAATTCATTGTCAGCACAGCAAAAGCTGTATTCAAAGGAATATTCAAATATTTAAAATTGACACTCAAACACGCAACAGCTGCTTACAAATTCTTGGCTGCCAAACAGGAAGCAGCATCCAAACGATATCATGAATGGGTTACCAAAAGAGTGCAGGCAAGTCTTGACAGGAAACAGCAGAAGAAAGAAGAGAAAGAAAAACGTCGTAAAGAAAAAGAAGGTATTGTGGAGAAGAAGCTGAAGGAAGGCGAGACTGCAAAACATGTAGGTGAAGCCCCTGATGCAGAAAATACAACTTGAAGCACTTGAAGCTCATTAGACACGTATTGCACAGTATGTAATAAGTCAGCTAGACTGCAAATATATGCCGCGCTCCGTCTGAATAATTCATAGAGTTCTAAATCGTGCGATTGTGAAATCTGAATGAACCACCCAATGACT
The DNA here is from genome assembly GCA_964643595.1 of uncultured Methanosarcinales archaeon. Taxonomy (GTDB): domain Archaea; phylum Nanobdellota; class Nanobdellia; order Woesearchaeales; family UBA11576; genus JABMQF01. The sequence continues at coordinate 4,029 of CAZXTQ010000086.1, read as the reverse complement.
GCGCTAGGCGGCATATATTCACTTTATGCGGGGGACTTATTACATACATTGCACCAAAATATTTAAATACGGACATTCTATCAGGTATTATCATTAAGATTAATATTATAATTGGGGGTTATTTCAAAAGAGGACCATGAAGCTCAAACACCAACTGAGAGGGCAGAATGTTGAAAGAGATGTCAACAATACAATACCCTTAGGTTTCTTCATATCCAACAAGATAGGCGGACTTCTATATTTTGACGCAAAGAATGACTGTACAAAATATTATGCCCGGATAAACGGCAGCACATTCAAGATACTTGATGACATAAACATAGATGGAAAACTGACCTGCGTTAACAACAAATTCCATTCAATAGAGATGATCAGAGATGAACATGGTCACGAGATATTTATACCATACTACATGAATGCATTCACACTAACATCCAAGATGGAAGCACCAGTCCAGCTCATACTTAATCCAAAAGATGTTCAGAAAGGAACAGTATCCAAAAGCAATACAGTATATGAAAAACAAGGCAGAATAGTCATAAAATCACAGATACCTGGAATGATAAGCGACAATTTTTTGTATATTGTATTCCAGGGAGATGACATAAAATATGATTCAAAACAGGGTGCTGAGCCAGGACAGGTAGAAATAGAGATAATGGCGCCACGAGTGACAATATCTGTGGGTTGCAATGAAGATTATGCTGTAAAGGCTGCAGACCATCTTTACCACAACGAAAAGCAGATGAAAGATATACAGGAAAACTACATCTCATCATTCACATCATTCAACGATCCTGAAGCAGCAATGGCATACGCCTGTGTGCTTAACGGAACAGACCATATGTTCCTGCCAGACACTGGACGCGAAAGCAATGCAATGACCCCGGTACCTTTTTTTTCAGAAGTATCAAGCCCGCACACTGTCATAGCAGCACATGCACTCCTTACGGAAGGTGAGTTCGGCATAGTCAAGAAGACATTATTCAAAGAACTAGAGATACAACGACAGAGGATGCGTTCCGGTCAGGCAAGTTTTGAGGAAGTAGCATGGACAATATTCCTGTTCGGTAAGATGCTAAACCATCTATGCACGCATGAGAAACTATATGATTATTTCACTCCTCAGGATGTCAAAGATTCAGCACTTAAGATAATATCCTTAGTAGATATGATAAGTGAGAAATACCTCCAGGATGACGGTACAGTAAGCACTGAATACGGAAAAACTCTTGAATCTCAGTCACTTTTATTGTCTATATATAATTTTGCATATGCATTGACAAAAAAGGATAATTATCAGAAATCTGAGGAAGTATTAAGGGAGCCTGTTCGAAAGATTCTTTTTGACCATAAGATTTTTTCAGATCCCGCATACAAAGAATTGAAGAAAGAAGATGTTGGATCAATATTACTTGCGGCATATACCTATTCTGTTCTACTCAGCACAGAAGAATGGAAACAATGCTTTGATAATATATTAGACAAGGTCAGCAACAACTTCCAGACATTACAGAGCAAGATGGTCTGTGAAGATATTGATGGCGCGATAAAGCTAGAACACTTTGCCTTGACAAGCCTTGCAGCAATTGTTTTCAGCAAGACAGACCCTGAGAAGTACGAAAAGCAGGTGAATGTACTTATCCGTTCTGCAGTAAGTGAAGTATTGTATAAAGGAGTCATCGGTCGTCCAACTTCCGCGTTCAAGCTTGCAGACAACCCAGAATCAGAGACCATGATAACCGATTCCCATCTCATGAATAATGCATTGTTCTTGGAAATGATACGAGAGTGCTCATAGTCATTACCTGCTCGCGTCATTATACTCGGAGCGGGAATACTCCACCGTTTTTTGAGCAGTTTATGCTCAAAACCGTCAAGCAAAGCTCGCTGCTTCACCGTTCACAATAGATTTAATTTAAGATACATCGCTACGCATATTTGGCAATGAGTATTATTGCGCTTAGAATCATATCAATGGACTGATAAATACTTCCAGAATCGCTGCAGTTACTATAAGTCCGAGTGAGATTGCTATCAAACCCGTAGAGTCCTGTATAATCCTTTTGAAATTAGTGCTCTTTATGTCATGATTGATGACTGCAATAGAGATTATACCTCCTGCAAGGCCTGCAGTGAAGTAAGCAGCAATCTCAGGAATGCCGTGCACAAGATACCTCATCAGACTCACAGAAACATTCGATATGAAACCAACACCAAGACTAGAACGAATAGTATCTCCAATAGCCACACCTATTACAGAAGCATTCCATGTAAGTATGAAAATCGCTCCAAAGCCATAGAAAAAAGCGAACAACAAACAGAAGAAAAGCACTTTTGTGTTATGGCCTATAAGTTCTGCAACAGCTTTTCCAGGCGCGACAGCATGTCCGGTCACGCTATTCATCACACCTGAGATTGTCTCTGTTTGCACGCTGAAAACTTCTTCAACCTGAGCTTCAGGAAGAAAAACATACCACATAGCAAAAGAAATTACAAAACCCAGGAAAAGGAACATGAAAAACATCAACGCCTTGCCGTGAGCTTTCACAAGAAGCCATTCCTTTTTTATTTCAAGATCCTTTCTTTCTTCCATCTTGATAACTCCATAGATTACTGGGACGCAAACTATTGCAGTCAGAGAGATAGAGACTATGCTTGCATACGGCGAGAATATGAAAATACTGAGAACAATAGCTATAGAGCTGAACAAGATGCCTAGAAAGAACATCTCAAAAGGTTTCTTTTCCGCATTGAACGGTTTGATTAATCCTTCAAGCACCATAGTATATTTTACGTTTGTAAGCTATTATCTTTATGATTGTTTTTAATGTAGGTTATATAGTTATCTTCCATGTATGTTATATATTTTTCTCTTCACAATAATCCTGCCCGCACATACGCGCTACATCTTCATGAGCTTCATACTCTTTTTCATAATTTCTGACTACCAATACCAGACCATAACAGATAAGCACTGCAGAGATGAATATAACTATCACGAACAAAGATTGCGGAAGCCCAAGAGCTCCAAAATCTTCGACTGCAGTTATGAACGAAAACGCAATAATCAGAAGAGCTATCCTTCGTGCAAAATCATTACCCATAAAATACAATAGGGCTGCCACTATTAACGTCATTATCAGTCCTGCCAGAGTTATGAGTGTTGTTCCCGCATCACTCTCGCAGACTATATGTGTCTTGGCAAAACCAATCCCGAAACTCGTTTCATGAGAACATCCCATAGCATTCGCGGCAAGACTATGACCCAGCTCGTGAACACCAAGCGTTCCAAGCATGAGGAAAACACTCAAGCCAATCACAAAAAGACCGAGTTTGATGCTCTCTACGATAATAGGTATGTGGTGCTTGTGCGTAGAACTTTTGACGTTGCAAATGTTTTCTTCATTCAACATACAGAAAACAAGATAGAACATGATTGCACTTGGAATAAACCAAAAAGAATCGATATGTCTGGTCCCTCCAATATGTGCAAGAAGCGCTGCGCCAATTATACTGAAACCATACACCATACCTGCAAGACTGATATGCTTAATCATCTTCCTGTTCACAAAACCGATATAGAAGAATACACCTACGAGCATAAGACCTGTTATGATATCAGATATCATCGCCAGACTCTTGAACAACAACAGACCATTGATGCTCATTATGAAAATAGGAATCAACCATAATACATTATCATGACCTGACATTACGATACCGACGTAGAACCATACTGCAAGAATTGCCAGGTGGAAGAAAGGCAGCACAAACATACTGTCCATATTAGATATCTGGATCATTCCTGTAGCCCATAGGATATTAAGCAATGACATCACAAAAAAAGATATCGCAAGAAGATAGAAAGGCTTTTCAAGCATGCAGCGTTTCTCTTGCTTAAGCTTCAAAGCCAGAAGTAAAGAGACTACTCCTGCAGCTGCCTGACTCAGACCATTTATGAATATGACTGGCTCGAAAGACACAGACATCGTCACTCCTTTTCTCCCTCGCAGAGATTATTCAGTC
>CAZXTQ010000085.1:4727-5003 GCA_964643595.1 uncultured Methanosarcinales archaeon | reverse complement strand
TAATCATGTCATTGTCAGTGCGCGAGAAATACCTGAACAGGAAGCTGAACATGAAAGTGACAAACATCCATCCGATGAAGTTGTCTGCAGGCACTCCGAACCATCCTTGCGTCATTGAATGTCCTACCCAGCTCAATATTCCTTGGCGGACCATGACTACGTCAAGTGTTAGGTCTATCATCAATACGAGTAACGCATCCATGAACGGGCGGGTCAAGAGTTTCAGATGTAGCATGTCGGTAATATGCATTGCAGTGTAAATCAGGCAGGCCCATG
>CAZXTQ010000085.1:311-4717 GCA_964643595.1 uncultured Methanosarcinales archaeon | reverse complement strand
TGGTGTGTTCCATATCCATAGGTTGAATCCTTCATTGTAGAAGTAGCTTCCGATATGTCCTTTTGTCAGGAACATGTTGAAGTTCTCAAATATGAGTGCGTATAGTGCTGCGAGTACAAGTAATAATAGTTTTTTCCTGTTCTCTCCGTAGCTTCGTGTAGCGTCTGCTAACACGATGCAGAACAATACTATCATTGCGATTTCAATACCTAAAAATAGCATGGTTACCTCTTTTTGTTAAGCTGCCAGAATCGTGCCCTACTCCGTTTTTGCTACGCAAAAACTCCCGTGCCGCCAAGCACGTATCTGATTGTTATGTGTTATGCGTGCTTATTTGGTGTCGCATAGCGAGACTGATCAATCAGGCGGCTACGGTCACGTTTCTGGCAATTATTAACGTAATGTGTGTTGTGGTAATCAGTACTTATAAAGCTTTTTCAGTTTTCCGAACGGATATACCTTATCTGCCACTAACCAGACATCAAACAAGTCCATTTTTTTGCCTTTCAGAAACGGACTCAATACCTTTCCTGATTTCACATCAGTGCCTTCCATCAAAGGATTCATAGATGGTTGCACTATGAGTTTTTTCCTGTTCCAACCGCCACTCAAGAATGCCTTGAATGTTTCTTTGCGCAGGTCTTCATAGATGCTTACTGCAGGGTGTTCGTGTCCGATTATCACAGTCTTCACACCAGAGACCATTTCAGGTATTTTATCTCCGTGGCATATTATCTTGTCACCATCTATGAATGTATCGACAAATAAAACTTTACGCTTATCTGCGATAGGTCCTAATATTGTATCGTGATTTCCTCTGACAAGCACTATCTTCTCACATTTACGACCTAGAAAATCTATCATTTTCAGAGTATTCCTCCACTCCTCATCTGAGATTCTGCCGAACTCGTGCTTTAGGTCGCCGTTCAGCACGATAATCTTGACTTCTTTCTTCTGTTTCTTAAGAGTGTCGAGGATTGATTCGACACGCTTCACCAAGTCTTTGAAATGGAATTTTGGTATGAGCACTCCTTGCTTGACAAGTGAATCTTCTATGCCTATGTGCAGGTCTGCCAGAACGAGTATCTTCTCACGGGCAAGATACAGTCCGAGATCAATTATTTCGATTCCGGGAGCAATTTCTTCACTCATTTCTTTTTTCTACCTGCTTTCTTCTCGCTTGATTTTATCTCAACAATGTATTTTATCGAGGAGACATAGATATAGATCAGGAATACATAAGCCAGCCCCAGCCCGACTATCACGTCTTCTGACATAAAGCAGAGCGGTATCAAGAACAGAACTGCTCCGTTGAGCTTACTCCAGTGTGCAGGAATAAAAGTTCCGCGGGCAATCTTGGTGCTGCGCCACAAAAATATGCTCTTCATTAAGAGTGGTATTGCGATAAGTATTATATATGCCTCAGGCACAAGGCCTTTGTAGAATAGCAATGCCATCACAAGAATGCCGATAATTCCGTCGACTATGAAATCAAAGTTTTTGCCGAACTTGGTCTCGCATTTGAATACTCGTGCAGCATGTCCGTCCATGATATCCATCACAAGGAAAAGTAGGTACAGCATTATGCTTACCATCTTGTTTCCGAAATATATGTATACGAGACAGAGCAGTCCGGGAAATATTCTGAATAGTGTTATTGCATTCGCGATATTAAATTTAGATTCTTTCTTGGCAACCATTTTCAGAACCCGTGTTCTTTTACGTATTCTATTATCGCTTCAGAGATGAACGGTTTACCATCTATAAGCAGATATTTGTAAGGTAGAATTATCTGTTCGCCTGCGCCTGTCGCTTCATTGTATTCGATTTCGATTACATAGTCCTGCTGAAACTTGAGTTCAGCTAGTTTTTTTCCGTCTATGATTTGTTTTGCTACCATGATTGCGTTGTCTGTTGAGAACTGGTCTTTTCCCAGGTTCCGTCTGTCCGCATCTGCAACGACTAAGTTCCTTGTTCTTGCTTGTGGCGGATAATGTCCTAGTATGCCTCCAAAAATAAGATAGTCGTACTTGTCTGCGTCAGAAGGTGAAAGTTCTTCTGGCGCTTCAGGGTCTAGCACGCATACTCGTTTCAGTCCCATTTCACTGACATTTTCTTTACATGTCTCGATTCCCTTGAGACCTGACAAGTCCTGATTTCCTACATTGGTCACCATGAAGTTCTCTTTCCCTACAGCGTCTGCTGCATTAGAATATTCCACAACGCACCACTCAAACATTTCCGGGTCCATATGTTCTATGACGTATTTCATTCTACTAGCCTTTTGGAAGTTTTTCTTTATAATATTTTGCCTTTTTCTTGATAGTCGCCATAAAGTATCAAAAAGTATATTAACCCCCTGCACTATCCCAAGTCAAGTAATTTATGGAGGGCGATACCAATTCGCAAGACACTATTTTTAGGATTAGTTATTTGTTTGTTTGTATTTTCTTTGTTCAATATCGGTTGTACTTCTGATGAGCCTCAGAGACAGAGTGCGTCAAGGCCTTCAAGTTCGACTCCTGTTGACGAACCTGTAAGAGAGCCACAGAATTATCAGGAAGTCATCGATGAGACTCAGCGGCAGATGGATGAGCACTCAGAAGAGATGGACGTGAAGCCTGAAGGCACAGGATCATCAAGCGGGAAATCTTGCGTCGTACTTCAGCAGTGCGATTCAGGTGATGATCTTTGCTGGAACGGTCGTTGCTGGACAGAAGCTCAACTCTTCGAGGAGTATGAGAAGTGCAGTAACATGAAGTGCGATCATCTTGATTGTCCTGAGTGTGAGAGCGGTCATGAGCAGTGCACCATGGCGACGAGCGCAGGTTCGAGCATGTATCAGGTATGTGTGGATTGCGTGCGTGGTACTGGCTGTAAGGAAGGCTTCGATTGCAAACGCGGAAGATGCGTATAGAGGAGGATGACAACATGAAAAAGATGCTGATAATGATATTTTTGATCGCTTTGATGGCGGTCTCTCTTGCTGGATGCAAATCACAGGATATAGTGGACGATAACACCGGCCAGAAGATAGGTGAGGTCAAGAAGGATGGTGACAGCACTACCGTGACTATTGATATGACCGAGAATGTCGGCGAGGGTCAGCCTTGCGAGTATGACGGGCAGTGCGGTGCTTTCAGTGACATGAAGGCCTGCAAGAACGGTCGGTGCGTCGACATTGAGTGCAAGTTCCTTAGTCATTGTGATGGGGATGCGGATCTTTGTCTGCAGGGTAAATGTATGACTGATGCAGAGCTTGCGGAAAGGTTCAAGTTCTGGAAGCTGAACGAGAGATGTCAGGGTACTTGTAATGCATGTCTCACTGGAGGGTTCAAGAGCTCTATGGTGAGCGGCACAGGTACTGAAGAGTATAGGTTATGCCTTGACTGCATGAGCGATATAGACTGCAAGGAAGGTTACTGGTGTGATGTAGGCAAGTGTGTGGCTTCTGATGGTTCAGCGTCTGCTTCAGCACCAGTTCCTAATTCCGAGCCTGTGGCTGAGCCTGAAGTGTCTGCTGAAGAAGATGTTGAAGTTGCTCCTGTAGACACTGATGTCGGTTCTGGTGACCCTATCCTTGGTATGTGGGATCGGAAAGGTTTCCATTATTACTTCAAGGAGAATGGCGACATGGCGTTGTCTGATAGCGGTGTTGTGAAAGGTCAGTGGGAGCGTGTCAGCGGAGATAAGTATATGCTGAAGTGGAAAAGTTACAGCTATATTGATGATGTAACTCTTTCAGAAGATGGCAACACTCTTGAAGGCATAAGGCGTGTCAGGGAAGAGGAAGTGAAGCTGATAAGGCTTGAGTGATGAGTGATTTTTTTAATTTTTTATTATTTTTGTTTGTTTTTTTTCCGTTCTGATTTTTTTGCTTGTCTTGGATTATTTTTCTTCCAATACATTTTTAAATCAGTATTCTTATCCTGTGTGTCAAGAGGTGGATGATGGAACATATTACTCTGGAAGTACTTACTGGAATTGTTTTCGTAATCACTTATGCGCTTATTATCAAGTTCTATAAGAAAAAAACCTGGATAATCTGGGGTGGTGTTCTTGCTGTGCTTCTGCTAGGGTCTGTTACGATAGAGTCTGGCATTGCAAGCATTGACTGGAATGTTATAGGTATCTATGTTGGTATGCTTTTCATTGCTGAAGCGCTTGTTCACAGCAGGATTCCTGACTATCTTGCTATCTGGCTTGTCAATCGTTCCACTCGTGTATGGGCTGCTATGCTTTTTGTTTGCGCTCTTACAGGACTGCTTTCTATTGTCATAGAGAATGTTGCATGTGTGCTTATCGTCGCTCCGATAGCTTTCAGTATAGCTAAGCGTATACGTTCTTCGCCGATTCCTATGGTTATAGGGTGTGCTATATCAAGCAATCTGCAGGGTGTCGCCACT
>CAZXTQ010000085.1:0-301 GCA_964643595.1 uncultured Methanosarcinales archaeon | reverse complement strand
CTCTTATTGGTGATCCTCCGAGCATGCTTCTCGCAAGTCATGCAGGACTGACATTCAATGATTTCTTTTTTTTCCAGGGTAAGCCGAGTCTTTTTTTTGCAGTGCAGATAGGTATGGTTGCTTCTTTAGTGGTTCTTTATTTTTTCCTGAAGCATTTCAAGCACCCTACTCACAATTTCAAGGAAGTCAAAGTGAGGAGCTGGTTTCCTACGTTCATGCTTTTTGCCATGGTGCTTGCTCTTGCACTGAATTCTTCTTATCATAATGGTATTCCGTACACTGCTGGACTGATATGCGTATT
>CAZXTQ010000084.1:0-5021 GCA_964643595.1 uncultured Methanosarcinales archaeon | reverse complement strand
AGGCTTGACGGCTGGTGCGGTTAAAGGTTAAGCATAAAAGCAAAAAGGGCTGAAATTTCAGTTCTCCAATTATCAATAGTTTTTTGAGTCGAAGAAGCATTTTTCTTAAAGCCAAAAAGCACAGTGTTTAAAACTGCATTAAACTCTTTTTCGGGCAATACTTCCATTTCAGAAATAGAGGTTGCTACATAAAGCAAAACTTCTTCAAAGTCTGCTGATGATTGACTATTAACATATAGATTTGTTGAATTACAACTGTTTGCATTTACGTGGGTTAATCCTGCATAGAATTCTGCATGGCTCATCGAATCGAAAGTGTTCACTATACTATCAGGATTTGATGTTGTCATGTTCAATGCAGTTTCTTCAGCAGTTACATGAGCGCCGCTTGCGCAAACTATATTTTCCCAGTCAACTATTGATGATTTTCTTGTTGCATATATCTCACCTTCCATTGAAGTGACGTTCCAGTCGTATACTGCATTACTGCTTGCGTCCTGAAGTGCGAGCTTTCCACTTATGTTTCCTACATATGCTTTCCAATGAGGATTTTGTGTTGTTGCATTTATGTTCACGACAGTAATTGTTCCACCGGTAGTGTTCTGCGAAAATCCTCCTGTTGCAATAGGTCCGTCCATTGTTGTATTTACCATACTATCTGGAGAGGTAGGCATTGGGAATGCTGCACTGACAAGACCTATCATAAGCAATGTCATGAATAGTGCTATGGATAAAGCAATCAATATTCTAATTCCAGTATTGGTTGCTCTCTTCATCTTGCTAATTTTTTCCTCGCTCTGCTGCACACTGTCCAGATTGTCCTTTCATCACGGTTCAGCAATCTGCCTATCTTGTTGTATGTGATTCCAGAATCATGTAGGTTGTATGCTATTGTTTCTAGTACACTTAATCTTCCTAAAGAAATTGTTTCGGTAGAGACAAATATTCCTGTCTTGCTGAACTTCAATCTTTCAGGCATCTTCTTTACGGCATTCCTGTATGTTATCCAGATGGCAGCAGGTGATCTGCCAAGAAGTATAGCGACCTTGGAGTTTGACAGGTTTTCTTCCTCTCGCAAATACTTGACTATTGTCTCTAAGGGACTTAGTTTGTCGTTTGAGAAGATGGTGACTGGAATCAGTGTGTTTTCTCCGCGTAGATGCTCCTTGACTAGCTGTTCCGAGAATTTGTCTTCAGTATCTATATGATGATGCTCTTCAAGGTGCTGCCTGAAAAGTTCCAGCACTTCATCCCTATTTATCCTGCTTTGTTTCATGTTGCGCAACATGTAATATATAACAATGTAAGTATATTTATATATAAATCTTGTCATTTAATATAACTATGTAAGTATTAATTTGACCGAAAAGCATTTATATCGCCCCAATTTCCAATAAAAAGGGTGTTACCTTATGGGCAAAAAGAAAAAAAACAAAGGCGAAAAAAAAGCCAAGCAGAAGAACACTGCAGCTATAGATGAACGCTTCAAGAAGGCTATGGCAATCCAGCCTCCTGATGAGAATCCATTCAAGATGGATAATGAAAACAAGATTGACCGTTTCAGGTACACTTACAAGACCGACAGACGATCAGTCAAAGAGCAGAGCCGACAAAACGCAAGACACAACCGGCCTAAGAAACCTCAGAATAAGTTCTAAGTTCTGAATATTTTTTATTTTCTAATATATTTTTACAATTTACGTATTTGTTTAGCTGTTTTTGGCTGTACTGCCAATGCAACCTGCGGTTGCAAGGTTCACGCAAAGCCTGAACCACAGCGACGTGCGTGTCTTCCAAAAAGAAATTCCAAAAGGGTTGCACTTCGGTACATTACACAATGTTCGCGAAGCGACCAAACGCAGATTCTTCGGTTAGCAACCAACTATGATGTAGCCGCGTGGCAGTACTGCCATTATTGAGCTAAACAAATACCAATTTACTTCTTCACAAGCTTAGCTTTCTTCACAACCCACCTTGCAACAATATCACTTTCAGCTACAACACAAGACTTCTCAATAACAATACGCTGCCTGAAAATAGGACCATCAGTCACAAGACTCTCAAACTCACCGCCTTCTCCTGCAACATTGAATCCAATCTTATCATGAAGTTTAACTAACTTATCAACATCTGCCTTGCCCAACTTCCGACCAAGCCAGCTTTTATCCAATCCATCCGCAGCAACACTGCTGAGTATAACTTCAAACCCCTCAGCAATCAATTGTCTCATCTCTTTTTCCTGGTCCATGTGCCACAGAGGTGAAAATATCTTCAAACCCAATCCATCACATATTTTCTCGATGCGTTCTCGCTGATATTGAGAATACAATGCGCCAGTAACGATACCTTCGATACCATACTCATCTTTGGCTCGCTTGATTGCAGTCTTAAGATCTGCAAGCTCTTTCTCTTTCTCGCCTTCAGTCTCTTGTAATATGATTGGTATCTGCATTGCTTTGGCCTGCAGACCTGCAAGGTCTATATTCGGAGTATGGAACATATATGAATCAGGATTCTTGCTCTTAAGAGTAATCAAACATCTAATCGGATAATTCTGTTTCTGCATCACCCAAAGAGCATATGCTGAGTCTTTTCCAGAACTAAACATCACTCCAAGTGCTGGATTTCGTGAATAGAACCTATCAAGATAAGCAGACTTTGACTTCATACCTGCTTTCTTCGTCAGTTTCTCAAGCGCTTTGTCAAACTTAGAACCATACTGTGCTGCTTTTTTACGTCGCTGAGCATACTTCTTAGGAACACCCATATCAAGTGCGACTTCGCGGATGATCTTTTTGTTCACACCACCATCAAGTTTGTACTTTGCAGGTATTCGAAGACTGTATGCTGCAAGGTCCCGGTCCAGGAATGGTAATCTCAATTCAAGGTTGTTATTCATCGTAATAACATCATCACGATAAAGATCACGTTCATACATCTTCCGCAGTCCAGAAAGACATTCATCATTGACATCTGATGCACCTTTGTGTCGTTCATAACCTGCAAATAACTCCTCGCTTCCCAAACCTGAAAATATTACTTTTATCTTGTCCTTTTTAGCCATCTCGCAGGCGACATAGAATGTCAATCCAACTCCGACTTTGACAACATTGTTATCCTCAATAAGTGGAACGACTTTCTTAAGGTATTTCTCAACCTCAGAAAGTTTCAAGGTAGTATACTTCAATTCCAAACCAAGATCCGCAGCAGCTTTCTTTGCATAGACCAAATCTTCTGCTTCAACATCAGACTCCAACGCTGCTGTGTAACACGTGAAATCAACACCCAGTTCCTGACAGGTCTTTGCGATTAATACAGAGTCCACTCCACCAGAAAAAAGTATTCCAAACTTAGCATCAGGCATCCTTTTCGCTACCGCAGAGACAAATAACCCCATCAGTTCTTTCTTTATTTTTTCAGGTGCTGATTTTATCTGAGGTTTTGTGAGATAGAATCCGCGCTTATGCACAGAAATTTTTTTTTCCTTCAGATTATATTCTAATATCTCTCGAGGATTCAGCTCTTTGACATCAATGAACCCTGCCGACTCGAGTGCTTTACGCTCTGAGCAGAACCCTGAATCATTATACCAAAGTGGCTTTACACCGAAAATATCTCGACACACATACACATTGTCTCCAAACCAGTAAGCGAATGCATACACTCCATCCAACTCACCAAGTATATCAGTAAAATTAGACATACCTTTCTTGTCAAGCAGTTTCAATATCATATCTGCATCATTGATCGCATCCAATTCATATTTTTCATTCAGCTCTTTCCAGTTATAGATTTCACAGTTAGCAACCAAAACACCTTTACCAGAAAGTGGCTGTAATACTTTACCAACTACTGAATGCAGATTATGTCCTAGACAATCAAGAGCTTTCAAATTCTTTAATGACCTTTCAAGATTATTCAGAGTATTTTCACACAATATATTATTTCCATAAGCAATTCCAAAACCATCCTTTCCTCTGTTCTCGATTACCTTCAGCGCAGATAATACTTTAGAAACCGCTTCCTCATCATCAAATACCCCAATTATACCGCACATATGACCTATTAATGATGGCTGATTTAAAAAACTAACCTACTTCTTCTTACCTTCAGATAATAAGTACAGGTTAATTTTATTAATCTTTCTTGCCTGATTTTTAAGATTATGAAACTGGAAAAAACCCTTGCTGCGATGATCCTGGCAGGATTAATTACAGGATGTGAACGCCAAGAAGAACCTGAAAATGAAAATAATCACGCACACATTCAAAGCTATCTTGACAGAACTAACGCATCACCTGCTAAAACCTTTGAGCATCGACTTGATACAAAACTAAGAACAACTCCTGCAAAAACAGGTTCATGTGGTTACAGGATTGCACTTGTAGGAGATTCTTTAACTGCAAACACTTATGCACCCCACTTGAGAAAACTCTGCGGTTCAAAGACCAAAATAATGGATAACGATGGTGATCCTTCTACAAGTTACAGGACAGGCGGCGAGGATCATTATGCTGCTTGGAGTAGAAGAACCGGTGAAATGTTTGAAAATTTTGATAAGGTCCTTGATGATGGTCCAGAAACTGTGGTCATAATTGGAGGGTGTAATGATATCATTAGTTCCAGAGTCAATTCAGACCAGATAATATCTAATATAGAGAATATGATTAAGCTTGCACACAAAAGGCACATACCGGTAGTGACTGCTACAATCCCTCCGTTCAGAAATTCGCAAATGAGAAAAAGATATAATAGAAGAGGTAATAACTTAGGAAATATTATCGTTGAGAACATACTGGACGTGAACGATTGGATGTATTCTGATGATAATCCTGCAGAAGCAGTGGCTTACATCCATCGTCTTCTGGAAGATCCTGAAGAACGCAGTGCTGCGAACAGGAAACTTTACGCAAGAGACCTTATCCACCCTAACAGGCAAGGTTTCAAGCTGATTGCAAGAGAAGTGTATGAAGCGATAATTTCAATAGAAAGAGACTGAAAAAAATAGTATTTGTTTAGCT
>CAZXTQ010000083.1:0-5055 GCA_964643595.1 uncultured Methanosarcinales archaeon | reverse complement strand
GGAACATACGTGGACGTAGACCATGGAAACGGTCTAGTTACCCGTTATGTCCACCTTGCGTTTATATCAGACCGTCTTGAAGAAGATTTCAAAAGAAAGCTTGCAGAAGACCCACAAAAAATGCGTAATTTCTCCAAAGGAAAACACACGGTAGTAGCATTTAAACCAGATGAAAGACCTGCCGCACTTCCACACATACTTAGACACTATGTAGACGGTCCTATAGAGATAGGCGCAGAAGGTCAGACAGGAAACGCCAAAGGATCACACTTACATTTCGAGATAAGAAAAAATGGCCGCGCATTAAATCCTGCCCATTACCTTCCATTACCATCAAATATACAGAAACTAATAAGATTCGCAGAAGAACATGACCAAATACTTGAAGACATAGCAGAAACACTTAACCTAAGAGTGGATGTACTAAGACGTATAAGGGCGCAAGAATCAGAGACAATGACCAAATCACCTATCGAAGATGCATATGGTTTTTTTCAGGTAAAAGAAGGTGCTACCCGACAGGCGATGAAGACCTGTCTTTCTATTGATTCACTCTGGGATCGCGGAAAGGGAGTTTGTAATGTGCTCAATTTTGACAATATGAAGACAAAACCAGAGGTAAATCTCTGGACCGGAGCACTATACATGAAATACCTTGTTGACAGGTATTCTGGCGACTATCAAAAAGCAGTTGCGGCATATAATTTTGGCGAGGGAAACCTTGCAAAATACATCAGGAAAGCTGAAACAAATGGCTGGAACTGGATAGATATACTACCTTCTAAAGTCAGAAAGTACATGACAACAGCTCTTGATGATAAACCATTAACAATAGAACCTATAGAGATATACATACCTTTCGAAGGATCAGAAATCAACAGATAAAATATTAATTATTGTTGTATTTGTTTAGCTCAATTTTAGCAGTACTGCCACGCGGCTAACCTTCTGTTGGTTGCTATCCGACGAATCGACGTTTGGTCGCTGCGCGAACATCGTCTAACAAAGAGCAAGTGCAACCCAATTAGCATTCATTCTTGGAAGACACGCACGTCGTGGTGGTTCAGGCTTTGCATGAACCTTGCAACCGCAGGTTGCTTTGGCAGCACTGCCAGAAACAGCTAAACAAATACTTATTGTTCAATAATACATTGTGCTGTAGGAATCCCTTTAATCTCAAGAATATTCTCTTTGCCAACAAACTTCTTATCTATAAGAAACCTTATGGATTTTTTCCCTGCGGCATTTATTATATAGCAATCTTTCAATAGTATTTCCAGTTCTTTTTCAGAAACCTCAACTCCTTTAAAGAAATTAGCCGAAAGATCCAATTGTCTGTTTCCTTCTTCAAAAACTTTATCAAGAATATCAGAATCACACAAAGCAATAAGTTTTCCATTAGGCGTAGAGTGTATTTTTACAATCATTTTTTTTGGAACAAACACATCAAATCTTCAGGACAAACTAGCTTTCATAGACTTTACCTGATGCTTAGCACCACAAGCCTGACAACGCAGGAAAGTAAGATCCCCTTCTTTTACAATTTTGGTCTCAGGTTTACCACAATCAGTACAGAGAACATATTCAGTAGCATATTTTCTTATCTTATCATTAATCCTTGAAGCAGGAACCTTAGCACCAAGAATCAGTGCACTCCTAGAAAGTGTTCCTGGAGTAGCAAGTTCTTTCAATATGTATTTCAGCAAATGTTCAGGAGTCCGTCCAAGAGTATCCGCAATAACAAAGAAGTTACTTATAACAGTCTTATTGCCTTGCAAATGACCCTTTACCTTAGGAATCTCAAATCTTTCACTTTCAAAGACTGATTCCGGCATCTCGTTTCGTGCTTTCTTAAGCATGTTTGCATAATCCATATTTCACAGGAAAATAAGGCCATATTTAAAACATACTGTCGAACAGAGAAAGATTTAAATACTTTATAAAGGGAAATATGGTCCATGGTTCTTGAATCAATAATAAAACCGATTACAGCGGCAAAAAAACCCTGGGAACTATTCTTTTATGGTCTGCTAGTAGCATCAATAGGATTATTCCTTGGATACTGGATATTCCGAGACAAAGCAGATCTTGTCATGATATTCCTCACAACATTCGCATGCATGCCGCTCATGTTCCATGCAATCAGACACGAAGAGAAAGAAGACTTACTCCTTGAAAAAGAGACATCCATGCTAAAAAGGCATAGTCGCGTTTTGGCGTTTTATACATTTCTATACTTAGGTATGACTGTGGCTTTTGTATTATGGTATGTAATACTTCCAGCAGACATGTCACAGGTATTATTCAAGCAACAGATAACAACAATAGCACAGATAAACGCCCCGATAAAAGCAAATGTTGTCGGAAACGCAGTCAGCACAACACTATTCAACAAGATATTTTTCAACAATGTAAAAGTTATGATATTCTGCATACTATTCGCGTTCTTCTACGGCGCAGGAGCGATATTCATACTAACTTGGAACGCTTCAGTCGTCGCAGCAGCAATAGGCAACCTCACAAAACTAGGACTTGCAAAATACGCAGGAATAGGGGGGGTGGCTAAGATGGCAGCAGTTACACAAACGGTTACGTATTCATTCTCACGCTATTTTATACACGGAATACCTGAAATGGTCGCTTACATGGTGGCAGGGCTAGCCGGAGGAATAATATCCGTCGCTGTAATCAACAAGGATTTCAGAACTGAAAATTTCCAGAAGATAATACTCGACGCGTCTACACTGATGATAATAGCTATGTCAATATTGTTTGCCGCTGCTGTTGTAGAAAGCTATATCACGCCAGTATTGTTCTAGAAACTCGCTGCTAGGTGATAGCCCTTCATCATTCCAATACCTTATAACGACCAGGCTTGACTTCAAAGATGTCTCCTTGCTCAAGAAGCTTCTTGAGATGCAATTCAGCATCACCATCAAACTTCTTTGCGAGTTCACTGAAATCAGCTCCAGGACCACCATCCAACTCTTTGATTATGTTCACTATTTTAGACATAGGATTCTCGTCAGCAAAATCATCAGTTTCAATAGCAAGTTCACCATCAGATACGGTATCTTTACTTTCTTGCACTGGAGACTCTGCTGACACTATATTATGTTTAATCTTAGCCAACTCTAACTTTCGCAATTCAATCCATTTAGGATCATTAATTTTCCTGACAATCTCAGGAACAACATAACGCTCAGTACCAAACTCTCTAGGTCTTCCAACCACAATCACTATATCGCCAACATCAAGAGGCTTAGCAGATTCAAAGAAACGTAAAGAAACCCTGCCAGAACCATCATCAAGAATAAAATCATGAGACCCAGCATCACCACCCCCTTCCCTGGAAGACTTAGACACTATTACACCAAGCAGATTAGCTCTGGAAACTTTCATATCACCAACAGAAACATAATTCGGCAACCAACCATCCTCTTTCACATAACGATTATTCAGTATATCTGCAATTCTTACCTTGTACGCCACCTGGCGTTTCGAGGATTCATTTTCAGCCATAAAATCCTAGTGTTGTATGGGTATTATAAATTTTATCCTACAGGAAGTGTGGGTAGGCATAAGCTTTAAATAACCAGAATCCTTTGTCACCGACATGGTACAGCAGAACCTGGTAAGCTACATCATCACACAGATGCGGCAAGGAAAAAAGCTGGAAGATATAAACAAATTCTTGCTCCAAGCAGGCTACAATGCCGCAGAAGTAGAGAGTTCTGTACAATACGTAATCAATACACAGACCAATCCACAAGTCGCAGAACAACAGAGAATAGAACAGTTAGCAGGGTATATACAAAAACAGCTTTCCGCGGGTTATGATCAAAAGACCATAGCAAATTTCCTGATAACAAGAGGGTATCCTTACTATGAAGTAAATTCTGCATTACAGCAGGCAACAATACCCAAAAAAGAGATGAAGATAGAACACAAGCTATTCATCTTTGCCATATTAGCTATGCTCGTGACTACATCAGCGCTTACTTTCTTTTATTTCAAAGCATACACACAGATTGGTGTTGGGATGCCTGAACAGTTACTTGATGTAGAGACTGAAAAGCTGACTACACTAGTACAGCCTGGAGGAGAACTGACATTCCAGGTAAACCTCATGAGCTTCGGAAGCGGACAAAGATACGATGTCCTGCTGGAGTATAAGCTTATCGACAGAGATACTGATGTTGTTGTATTAGAAAAGATGGAGACTGTAGCACTGTCTACAACAGTAGAGAAAATAGAGAAATTTGAGATACCTCAGGATATGCGCCCTGGAAAGTATCTACTCAGAGTTGATGCTATCTATCAGGACTTCACAGCGACAAGCGGATTTGTATTTGATGTTGTACCTCTTGAACAAGCCGAAAAGATAAGAGAAGAAGTCAAAGAGATGCTGCCTGAAGAGAACAAGACAGAGGAAGAAGTTGTTTCCGAAGTTCCGACAGAACAGGATGTTGTACCAATACCGCCTGCACCAACACAACCAGTTGTTGCACCTCCAGAAGGAGAGATATGGTATGAAGGAAAGACAAGACAACAAGCCCTGGAACTAGTAAAAGCAGTTTCAGTAAGAGAACCAGAACGAGCCATTTCCATGTGCAATGAATTTACACTTGGAGCTAACAGACAAGCATGTATAATGACCTTAGCAGAGTTCAAACAGAATCCAGCATACTGTGAATCATTAACTGATGACAGAAGCAAAGACAACTGCTACGTACAGATAGCGCTCAACACAGGCATGAAAGGATCATGTGAAAACATACACGATTCTAATGTAAGACAGTCCTGCGAGCTCATGTTGATAGCTAAAGGTGCTGAGAAGCCCGGCGGGCAAATAGATGCAGATACGATGAAAGAAAAATTATTTGGAGTTACTACAAAACCAGTTACAGAATAAAAAAAGGTATTTGTTTAGCTAAATTTTAGCAGCACTGCCAAGCGGCTAAACTATGCTCGGTTGCTATCCGATGAATCGACGTTTAGTCGCTGCGCGAACATCATCTAACAAAGAACAAGTGCAACCCACTTAGAACTCAT
>CAZXTQ010000082.1:0-5085 GCA_964643595.1 uncultured Methanosarcinales archaeon | reverse complement strand
AATTATTCTGACGGAGCGCGGCATATATTCGCAGTCTAGCTGAATTATTACATACGGTTGGCAGGTAACTCACCTTGACCTCCGGACCTGCCGCCCGAACTGCTTTCGCAGAGACCACGAAGTAAAATGCATTGACCATTAAGTCAGGTGATTTCATCACGAAGTCAACTGACGCAAACAGATTTTTCTATCCTGCAGGGATGGATTTTTTCAGACTTTTTGCAAAATACCGAACCTATAAAATTCAAAATATGTATGAACCGGTGAACAAACATGCCACAACTAAAGATGAGTAAAGATACGCCCATTTCAGAAATCACGCTGCGTAGATACGAGAAACCTTACGACTTGACAAGAAGAGAATTAGTAAGAAAACTCTGTCTCTCGTCAGGACTTCTCCAACCTGGAGATTCAAGAGATATAATTGTAGACATTCTCTATGTTCTATTACAATCAAAAAAAGACAACTCTCTTCTTTCGTCTGAAGACATCCGTGATCTTGTGATAACTTCAAGAAAAGAGAACTCGCTCGCCTTGGTAGGTGTCGCTTCTTCAAACATAAGAAGACAGATAAAACGATTGAGAGATCTTTTCCTTGTTGAGAAAGTGAAGAACAATTACCGCATCACAGAGTTTGACAACATAAGTGTTATCTTCAATGAAAAGATAGAGGCATATCTTCTCTCCTCAATGCTCGATCGTGTCAGAGAGTATTGTAAAAAGGTGGATGATGAGTTTTCTTAGTTGTTACACTCCTCTTATGCAATAAGTCCCCTGCATACAGTGAATATGTGCTGCCTAGCGGTACTGTATGTGTAATAGCTACGCCTCAGCCGTCTAAAGAGCCTATGAAATGCTAGCTGACTTATTACATACCTTTCAGAGTAAACTTTATATATCTCCGTTCTTTTTCACGATACATCATGGGTGAGGCAAGACACACAATTCTGGTGAAATCTGCGCAGATGCAGATGATAAACTATCAATTTCAGGGTAAACAGCTTCTAGACACAGTTAACATAACGCATTTCTCAGAGCCTTCATTAGTTCCTGATTATTTTCAACTTTTAGAGCAGTAAGCAGAGCGCTTCTTAATCTCGATAGGATTTCCTATTTGGCAGCGTTAGCTCTAAGTTGTCTCATTTTTGGGACGACATCACTATAACAAAATACATGTTGTGAAGGATAAATGCTTATAACATAACATAACAGAAAAAGTATAAATAAATTAAAAACAGGGTGATATGTGATGGAGAGTTTTCAGGAAGATTTTGCCGACAGGCTGGCAGATTCAGATGGCAATCC
Organism: uncultured Methanosarcinales archaeon; assembly: GCA_964643595.1. Classification (GTDB taxonomy): domain Archaea; phylum Nanobdellota; class Nanobdellia; order Woesearchaeales; family UBA11576; genus JABMQF01. The sequence continues at coordinate 3,780 of CAZXTQ010000082.1, read as the reverse complement.
TTTATTTTTTGGTACTAATCTTAAATTAAAAGATGGGCGGGATACGCCTTACTTTGTTAACATAGGTGGTTTTTCTCAGACTGCTGAGGGTATGTGGATTTTAGGTTCTTGTTTTGCTGGCATGGCAAAGAAGATGATGGTTGATGGGATGCCTATAGATATAATTTCAGGTCCTTCTTACAAGGCGAGCGCAATCGCACAGGCTACTGCAACCGCGCTCTATCGTGAAAGGGGTATCAATCTTGGTTTCAATTATGACCGGAAAGAGATAAAGGCTCATGGCGAAGGGTCTGGTAAGGGAAAGATGTTTGTTGGTGCTGAGTTTTATGACTGTTGTAATGTCCTTATTGTTGATGATGTTGGAACTTCTATGAGAACAAAAATTGATCATATTGCTAAGATTGAAGCTGCCGCGTCTGATCTTGAGATCAAGGTCAATGTGACTGGTGTACTAATCGGCGTCGACAGGGAGCAGGTAGGTCCTGTATACCGTGAAGGTTATGATCCTGCAAAGCACGCAAATGAGAACAGTGAATGGGTTAGTCATGGTAAGAGGGGTGAAGATGCGATAGCCAACTTCACTGCAGAGACGGGTGTTCCGGTTTTTTCTGTTCTTGGGGTTAGGATGTTGATGCAGTACCTTGCTTCAAACAGCAGGAATGTTCCTTTCAAGTTGAGCAGTGGTGAGTTCGAACGCGTACCGGTCACGCAGGATTTCCTTGATGAGAAGTTCGAGCCTTACATGGAGCTGTATGGTTCTAAAAGATAAAGGGTGATGGATATTGCAATTAAGAAGGGTATGTCGCCTGAAAATGTTTACGCGATAATGGAGCCGTACATGAAGTGTGGTGTCGGCATTTGTGGTTCTTGTTCTGACTATAGAGGTAACATTGCCTGCACTGACGGACACATCATGGATGCTAATCATTTTCTTGAGGCGATAGGTTCGGGAAAGGTAAAGCGTGAAGCGACAGGAGCGTGGGAGAGATGATTTCGCAAGGAAACATACTCATCGAAGGTAATTATAGGACTCCCGAAGGCAGGCTTGTACATGGTCAGATCAAGGTTGTTGATGGGGTGATAGCAGATATAAGTGATGATATCGGCAAACCTGACATAGTTTATGATTCTTCTTTTGAGATATTTCCTGGTTTCATCGACGTGCATGTACATGGAAGGGAATACCCTCGGATCTGGATTCCTACTGATAACCAGGCTGCAATATATTCTGCGATGGTGAAGAAAGAGGATTTCATGACTATGAGCAGTGCAGCGATAAACGGCGGTGTTGTGTGTGCTGGTCTTATGCCTAACGATCCTGTTCCTCCGATAGACCATGATTCTTATTACGCAAAGCAGAAGCTTGCAGAAAACAAGTGCACTATTGATTGGTTTTTGTATGCTCTTATACAAAAGAATACTGATCCTCAACAGAGGATGTCAAGTGGTCTTCCTTCAGGTGATACTGTCCTGAATGGAGTTCCTTGGAAATTGTATGCTCATGATATGGGTGTTAAGGATATCAAACAGGTTCTTGCCGGTTTCAAAGGTCTGAAAGATGATCCGGTCATTACAGTCCATGCAGAGAGCAGGTCAATTGTCAATTCACGCAAGAATCGTCCTCCTGAAGCAGAGGTTGAGAGCATAAGATCTATTTTGGATATGGCTCTTGCTTTCAAGCTGCGCGTGCACATCGCACATGTATCCACTGCAGCAGGGCTTGAACATATTGTTGAGGCCAAGAGTTATAGTACTAAGATAACCTGCGAGACAACTCCTACTTATCTTTATTTTTCCGACGAGAACAAGGGTGGTTTTGAGATGGCAAAGTACCTTTTTATGAAGCCTCCTATCCGGACAGAGCATGACAGACAACGTCTGCTGGAAGGTATCGTGCTTGGTGATGTTGATATTCTTGCGACAGATCATGCGCCGCACACTTTTGAGGACAAGCGTGATGGCCAGTTCGGAATTCCTCTTATTGATCATTACACTAACTTTGTTGGTTGGCTTATGCAGAACGGCATGTCTGAGAAACGGGTTCAGGAGGTCTGCGCAGAGAACCCTGCAAAGATATTCGGAAAGTATCTGGATGGTAGGTTCGGCAGGATTCAGCAGGGATATGTCGGTTCTTTCACTGTAGCTGCAACGACCTATGCAGAAGACATTAACAATCAACCTATTATGACAAAGTGTGGTTGGTCACCGTTCCGATCTGCTTATCTAGGAGATGATTATTTGCTTTACGCTTACGATACAATCATCAGAGGTGTTCCTATGAAGCACCCTGCGATTAAGGAGTCTGCATAAGATAAAACTAAAAAAAAGAATGGGGTGGAATTAAATGGAAAGTGGGTGTGAAAATGTGGATCGGTCTGTGAATCTTGAAGACCGTATGAAGATGGAGCTTATCGACATGGATAATGTCCGCTCTTTTGATGGGCGTGATGTCCTTAGGATAGGTGATTATAGTCGTGATGAGATAACTTATGTTCTTGAAGTTGCAAGGCTGATGGGCGGTTCTTTTATGGATAACCGGATGGACTTAAGCAAGTTTGAATTCAGAAATTTGCTTGAAGGCAAGGTTATAGGTACTAATTTTGCTGAAGACTCGTCAAGGACTCATGATAGTCATGTGTTTGCTATTGAGAATCTTGGTGGTAAGACTGTTCCTATAAGGCGGAATTCAGGAGGAACGTCTGCGTCTAAAGGAGAATCTATGGGTCATGACATGGCGACTCTTGCGAGTTATGGGGTTCATGCTATAATTACGCGTCAAAAGCTTGAGGGTTCGCCTCAGTGGATCGCTGATTACCTTCAGAATCTTGCAGAGTCACATCCTGAAGATATGTTCAAGCCAGTTGTTTTAAACGGGGGGGATGGTTCGCACGAGCACCCGACGCAGGCTTTTCTTGATCTTATGACTTTGTACAACACTTATACTTATGGTTTTGATGGCAATTCACAAGACCCTTTCAGGCAGGAGCTTGAACGCAAGGATGTGCTTTCTGGTATGACTATGCTTGCTGTGGGTGACACTTTGAAAGGAAGGACGTTCAGGAGTCTTGCAAGAGCTCTTAGTCAGTTCGAGGACAATGAGGTCGTGATAGTATCTCCTGAAGAGGTTAGAGCTCCTGATAAGGAGATTCTTGAACTCAATAAGAGATGTCTTAAGGTTAAGACATTCAATTCTCTCGATGAGGCTGTTGAGTACACTAACAATCGAAACAGGAAGTCTTTTGTGTATGGTTTAAGGACTCAGGAGGAACGTCTGGATCCGAAAGTGTTTGAGAAGGTGAAAGGTCTTGTGAAAGTTACTCCTGAAATACTTGATATGTATGAAGGTACAGGTATACTTCCTATAATGCATCCTCTTCCTATGCATAAGGGTCACCCTGAGATATCTCCGTCGATTGATTTTAGGAAGGAGGCGATATATTTCAAGCAGATGGGTATGGGCCAGTTTGCAAGGATGGCTTTGCTTGGTCTGACTTTGGGACGTGTGAAAACTAGTGTTGATAGACCTTATTTTGACGAGAGGATACGTGCTGATGAGGAACGGTTCATTAAGCTGCCATTAGGGGAGCATCTTTATGATGAAGAGAATCTTATCCTTGCGCTGGAGAAACAGCTAAAGACCGAAGAAGGCACAGTGCTTTTGAATGATTTTGTAGTTGTTGTTGATGAGAAGAAGAAGAGCGGTGACTGGGAAGGTATGGCAAGGGTATATCTTGATTTTTTCTCGCAGTTGACGCATGATGCGCGGGCTCTTGATCTGGT
>CAZXTQ010000081.1:0-5277 GCA_964643595.1 uncultured Methanosarcinales archaeon | reverse complement strand
TTCAGATTTCACAATCGCACGGTTTAGAGATTAGTGAATTATTCTGACGGAGCGCGGCATATATTTACCGTTTAGCTGATTTATTACATACGAGTATACTGGCTACTTATGAAATCATCTACATATTGAAACGATTGATGCTGCTCCTAGAGACTCTATCTATCTAATAACGCGGTTTCAGAAGTTAGCGCGACATAAAGATTTAATAAAGAATATCTTAGGATTTCATAATAGCCTTCACGCGAATAATCTTTATAAAACTTACTATTTGTAACTACTTTTAAGTTACTATTCATGTGGGAAAATCCATAAACTTTATTAACCCCCTGAGACTCCCAAAAAGCGTGATAATATGGCTATAGACAATATACTCGCATATACATACTACAACAATACGATAGCTCAGTGGGCTTTTTCTCTGTTAATCATACTTGGAGCAATAGTTGCTGGAAAGTTGATTTACTGGTTTTTTAGTACCGTCGTAAAAAAGCTGACAGCAAAAACAAAGACCAAGTTGGATGATATTATAATAGATATGATTGAAGAACCTATCGTGTTCGCACTCACTTTATTTGGTATTTGGCTTGGAGTCAATAACCTTACGCTAGGAGACAAACTTCTGATCTGGATCTGGAGAGTTTTCACGATCATGATTATAATGAATGTTGCCTGGCTAGTTACCCGACTGCTTGACTCACTCTACAGAGAATATCTAGTCCCTATTGCAAGCAAGAGCAAAACTGATCTTGATGACCAGCTTCTTCCAATAATAAGTAAAGGTACTAAAATAATTATATGGTTAATGGCGATAATCATCGCACTGAACAATGCAGGCTATGACGTCACAGCACTTATTGCAGGTCTTGGTATAGGAGGTCTCGCGCTCGCAATGGCTGCAAAAGATACTGTTGCAAACATATTCGGCGGAGTTACTATCTTCACTGATAAACCTTTCAAAGTCGGTGAGCGTGTCAAGGTAGCTGGTTTTGACGGAACTATCAAAGAGATCGGTATCAGGTCTACAAGGCTTGAAACTCTTGAAGGTCGTATTGTTACAATACCTAACTCTACTTTTGCTGACTCTCCTGTCGAGAACGTGACTTGGGAGCCAAACCGGAAAGTTGTCCTTAACATAGGTCTTACGTATGACACAAAGCCTAAGGCAATGGAGAAAGCAATAAAGATACTTGAAAGTATTGCAAAGAAGAACAAGCACATTGAGAAAGACGTGAAGATTTCATTCAATGCATTCAATGATTCTGCAATGAATATATTGTTCATATACTATATCAGGAAGGGAGAAGATATCCTAAAGACCCAGACAGAAATGAATATGGCAATACTTACTCTGTTCAACAAGTCTAAGCTGGACTTCGCATTCCCTTCACAGACAATTTACACGAAGAAAGCATAATTTTTTCATTTTCTGTATTTGTTTAACTGTTATTGGCAGTACTGTCCCAGCGACATGCGTACTTTCTAACAAGAAATTCAAAAAGGGTTGCATTTCAGGTATGTAATAAGTCCGCTGTATAAAGTGAATATGTGCCGCCTAGCGTAGCCATGAAATATTTGCTTGCAAATAGTTAAACGCTCGCGATGAGTATATGTCAATTTTACGGCGAGCTTTTGACTGCCGAATAGAGCAGGTGCACACACCTGCGAAATGACTGCATTTAAGGGCACCAAAGACTCTAGCGAAGTGAGTCTTTGCGTGTCATTGGATAGTTTATTCAAATTTCACAATCGCATGGTTCGGAAATCTGTGAATTATTCTGACGGAGCGCGGCATATATTTACAGTCTAGCTGACTTATTACATACCTTACCCAGTAATATTTATAAAGACATTTCAATATGAACATAATATGAACCATTCGATAAAAGTTGGCTTCAGTTTCGGTCTTACGTCAGGAATAATAACTACTTTAGGTCTTATGGTCGGGCTGAACTCTGGCACTCACAGCAGGATTGCGGTTCTCGGCGGCATACTTACGATAGCTATCGCAGATGCTTTCTCTGACTCTCTCGGTATCCACATATCTGAAGAGTCTGAAGGTAAACACACCAATAAACAGATATGGCAATCTACGATATCGTGTTTTCTGTCAAAATTCATTTTTGCTTTGACTTTTGTGATACCTGTTCTTCTTTTCGAGCTCGCTACAGCTATGCTTGTCAGCATCGCGTGGGGCATCCTTGCGCTCAGCGCACTCAGCTATAAGCTGGCAAAGGATGAGAAAGTTCGACCATGGAGAGTGATAGGAGAACATCTTTTGATTGCAGTTGTTGTCATAGTTGCAACACATATTGCAGGTATGGCGATCAGCACTTTTTTCGTATGAGATAATACTTATCTTTCATACATTGTATGATTATTCATTTTTCGATTTATAAACATTTCTATTTATAACTACTTTCAAAGGGTAAATTTATATACAATTAATTATCAATAAAGACACAACAGAGAAACAATACAGGTGTTGAGTTGATATTTTGGTTGAAGAATATATCATAACCAAGAACATAGCCAAGCACGGCAAGAATTCTATTATAGTCATACCTAGCGTCCTAAAGGAAGAACTTGCGCCAAAAACCACTGTCAAAGTAACCATTGAGGTCATCAAGCGGCCGGAGTGTGATGAGTGATGGCTTTTGTCGAGACTCCTTTGAGTGAACAGGTACTTAGAATTTGGGAGAAAAGATACCAAAAAGAAGGTTCTGTTACAGAGAGCATGAATGTTAATCTTAATGATCCTTTCTTCCGAATGGAATTCATCAAAGTGGACTTGGCCAGAGAATATTTGGAACTTACCTGTACTGACGGGGCAGTAATTGAGTATCATCAGATGGAAAGGAAGTCTGATAAACCAGATGTCCGAAGGTATAGTGAAAGTGTAAAATTCAGGAAAGGTGCTATTGAAGATATAATTTCAGGTGATTTCTTTGTGCGTGATTATTTCAGTGCTCGGGATGATTCACAGAACCTTTTTGTTGTTGAACAGGATGAAGAACGCCCTTATGATTCAGCGCCCTTGGTGCATCGCAGACATACAACAGATAGACGAGGGTATAAGCGGATAGACGAATGTCTTGTAACTCCTTACTTTAAACCAAAATCACATGATGTTGTTTTAGAGTCGATAAGCAACAAGCTGGATGATATCCAGAAGAGGTGGTTAGGACTCAAGTCTGCTGCAGAAAGTTTCGGAAAAGGTTTTGCAAAAAGATTTGCTTCAGTCAATGCTCAAGAATGCGATGAAGTTTACATACTTACAAGTATTGAAGGTGAACTTTACCTTGCTAATCTTGGAGGTAAGCGTTTTATAGATGCTGCCATGTCTTCAAGTTCTCTGGAAGATGGTCTCAAGACAGCATACATGAAATACCAGCCAAGACTGATGGACCGAGACAGAGTTAGCGACGTTGCTGAAGTTATGGGGCGTATAGCTAAGGAAGGTAAGCTAGCAATTTTCACGACAAAAGATTTTGCTTTACAGATATTAGGTAATGCAAATTTTGATTACGATTCTTTTACAGGTAACAGGATACGTATTGGTGAACGCGAAATCAGGTTAGGGTTGAAAAAAGAAAACTACTCGGATATCATCAACAGGTTCATCGACTGTCTGTTCTGTGAGGATGAATATGCAAGTCTTGCGATATGGTATGATGGCAATGCTGCTGGTTTCAAAGATATGATCCGGCGCGCAGAACATTCGAAGGCAGTAAAGACAAAGGCGCAACAGACAGGTATAAAGAAAAGATTGCTGGCAACAGACTTACCTCTTAATCAGATACTTAGTGATAAAGAAGGAGAGTTCTTTGATACGATAACAGAGGAGATTGACATCTTTGCTGCAGAGCTTAAGATGCGTGATGAATTCATCTGGTGGGAGAACTTACGCGAACAATTAGGCCATATATTGTCAGCACCTCTTGACCATCCGCATTTCACGACGCGTAAGAGACAGGATAATTTCAGGGAAAAGTTTGTTGATATTTATTCTGGAGCTTATGCAAACCTACAAAATTTACATTATGATGCATTTATCCATATAGATCAGGAAAGATTGTCTTTTAAGAATGGTAGTTCTTATGGACACAAACGCATAGGTATCGGCAATATAATGATTGATTTTGGAGACCGCAGCATCATTTCTTCTTTGGATAAAGATCATGGATTAGAGACTCAACTCAGGCAGTTGTATGTAGATAATAAAAATAAGATGACTGCACATCTTTTCAAAGGTAAGCTATTGAGACCTATGTTAGACAGGATGCTTCCGGCAGGAGGGAGTACTGTTGCAGTGGATACTTGTAGTGACCGGGTAGAAGAGCTAAGTCGTTTCTGCGAGATGGATGATGACCCTTACACTATGAAGTATCAGGGTGTCAATCTGGTATTTGTTAATGGAGAATCAAGGACTGCTATCGATGATATCAGAAAGAGCAAAGCAGAGGTTGAGCCTGTTTCTGAGAATGATATTCTTGCAGATATGTTGAAGGCAGCATTAGACAAAGCAGAAGATGATAAGGAACGTTAACCATTTGTTATCCTATTATTTCTTTGGCTATTATGAGATCCTCGGTATGTTAAAAAGATGGATACTGCCCCCTAGCGACTAGATCTATCTAATAACGCGATTTCAGAAGTTAGCTCGACATAAAGATTTGGTTTATATCATCTGTAGTCGCGGTGCAGTATCCATCTTTATCGCGCGGAATAGGATTTCATAATAGCCTATTTCTTTTAATACTTTTTAAACAGCAAATATTATTTTTCCATAAACATTATATACCAATCTCAAGACCACATCAATCACAAGGGGTGTTTATGTGGGAAACTGGAAATCAAGATTACTGCTTATGGTTCTGTTGATAACCGCGTTCTCTTCTTTGGTATATGAACTTGTTTGGAGCAGACATCTTTCTTTCATCTTCGGAACTTCTGCTCTTGCTATAACAACAGTCCTTACGGTTTTCATGGCAGGTCTTGCTTTCGGTTCGCTCTATGGTGGCAGGATGATTGACCGGATACAGAAGAAGTATCAGTTCCTTGGTTATCTGGAACTGCTTATAGGAATCACTTGTCTTGCCACGCTTTCAATAATTCCCGCGGTCAAGCAGCCTTATTTCTGGCTTTACCAGTTGTTCCAGGGAAATATTTTCATGTTCCACCTTTCTTTATTCACTTTGTGTTTCATCATACTTTTCATTCCGACATTCTTGATTGGTGTTGCTTTTCCGACGGTTGTCAAGCTTTATTTCAATGAGC
>CAZXTQ010000080.1:0-5286 GCA_964643595.1 uncultured Methanosarcinales archaeon | reverse complement strand
GCATTCTTGATAGCCGGAGCGTCATATACACCATCACCACTCATAGCAACGACATGACCCTGACTCTTGAGCGCAGAGAGTATCTTCATCTTATCAGCAGGGTTAACCCTTGCATAAATAGAAACATCATTCACAATCTTAGCAAGTTCTTCCTCAGAAAGCTTAGAAAGCTCACTACCATTCATAGCCTTACCTTCAATGCCAAGCTCCTTTGCAATCGCCTCTGCTGTGGTCTGCAAATCACCAGTAACCATTACAACCTTTATACCTGCCGCCTTACACTTAGCAATAGACTGCTTCACTTCATCTCTCGGAGGATCAATCATCGCCTGCAGACCGACAAAAACCAGATGGCTTTCCCAAGTCTTCTTGTCCTCACCCTTCTTTAACTCCTTGAAAGCAAAACCAAGAACCCGCAGAGCAGACTTTGCGTATTCCTCATTCTGTTTGATGATTGCACGCTTATCTTTTGGAGTCAGCTTAGATATCTTCCCGTTTACCCAGAGCTTATCACACTGGTCAAGCAAAAGGTCCGGCGCACCCTTGACATAAGCAAAACGCTTGTTCGCCACCTCATGAATAGTAGTCATACGTTTGCGCTCACTGTCAAAAGGAATCTCAGCAACCCTTGGATAATCATGTTCAAGCTTGGACTTATCAAGACCTGCCTTCAGAGCAGCAGTTATCAGACAACCCTCAGTAGGATCACCCATCACAGTCCACTTATCCTCATCAATCTTTGCATCATTATTAAGAACACCTATCTTAAGAATCATGTCAAGCTCTTCTGTAGGGACAGAAAAATTACCCTCAGGCTTATAACCTGAACCCTCAACAGATATATCTTTATTGTTGACGAAAATATGCTTGACAGTCATCTCATTATGAGTAAGAGTTCCAGTCTTATCAGAACAGATAACAGTAGTGCAGCCCAAAGTCTCGACAGACGGAAGATGCCTTACAAGAGCATTTCGTTTCACCATGCGGCGAACGCCAAGACTCAGAGAAATAGTCACAACTGCAGGAAGACCTTCAGGAATAGCAGCAACAGCAAGAGCAACTGCAGCAAAGAACATCTCAAGCAGACCACCCTCATGCATAAGATAACCTGTAACAAAGACAAGCACTGAAATGAGCAAAACCAATATACCTAACCATTTACCAAGACGCTCCAACTGCTTCTGCAGAGGAGTCAATCCAGTCTCAGTCTCCTGTATCATATGAGCAATCTTACCTATCTGAGTATCCATGCCAGTAGCACAAACCAATGCTTTCCCGTGACCTCTTGTGATAATAGTGCTTGAGTGAACCATATTCACACGGTCTGCAACTCCAACATCCTTATCCATATCTCGGGGTTTCTTACTCACAGGAGTAGACTCGCCAGTAAGAGCAGCCTCCTGAGTGTCAAGCTCAGCAGCCTCCAACAACCTTGCATCAGCAGGTATCTTCTCACCAGTCTCAAGAATTATTATATCTCCTGGAACAAGCTCGGTCGCATCAATCTTCTGCTGCTTCCCAGCCCTCAGGACAACAGCCTTAAGACTTGCCATCTTCTTTAGAGCCTCTATAGACTTCTCAGCCTTGAACTCCTGTATGAAACCAAGAACTGAATTAAGCACAAGTATTATACCAATAACAATAGCGTCAATACCCTCACCTATAGCTACAGAAACAATTACTGCGCCAAGAAGTATCCATATCAAAGGCGAATTGAACTGGCCCAGAAGCATCTTCCACCAAGGAGTCCCTTTAGACATCTTCAGCTCATTCTTACCGTATTTCTCTATCCTTCGAGCTGCTTCGTCGCTTGACAATCCATCCTTCGAAGTGTCAAACTGAACAAACAGTTCTTGCAAATCAGTAATGTGAAACTTTGCCTTGGTATCCATTTTAAACATTAACCTCATCAAAAACTTCATTATTGGACACATCTATCGCAAGAGTCGCGTCAAGATTTGCCTTAACTATCCTATATCTCAGTATCCTGCTCCTGAAAGACTCGTCAGCATCTACGAAAAGATACCGCACAGTAGACGGGTCAATCAGCTCATTTGTCTGAAAATCTATCGTAGTAAAAGAAAGTACCATCAAATCCCTGAATATCACTGTATGATATAACATATCATAGAACTGCTCTCCAAACCTGCACTCACCAGGACCAAGCAAACCCATATCAGGATAATAATCTCTGTTAAAATCAAGCAGAGCGCCATCAGCAACCAAACCACCATACGAATTAAAAAAAGAATGCATACGCTGATGCAATTCAGTACTATCAGCAGGCCTTTCGTAATTAAGATAATTCTCACTTAAGTAAAAAGCAAGAGCCACACCATGGTCTTCCATATTCGTAGTACCATCATCAAAATATCCTGCTTTGTCAAAACGTTTCATGCGATCATACTCCCTGAAAAGATCATCTTTGATTTCAGATATCTCATCAGATTTTGTCGAGGCAACAGACACACCCAACCTGTCCATCATAAGAAGAGTGAAGTAATTATCAGATAGGTAATCCCAGAAAGACAATGCTGAAGACTTTAGATATGTCTTAGTTCGGGTCGCATTACGATACTGATCATCTGCCAGAGCGACCACGTCCTGAGCCACACGCATACCCACAAGCTCATAATTATCATACTTGAAAGGAGCCGCCTCGATATCAGATTCTGCGTTCTGCAAAGTCTTGAATATCTCATTGAAAGAATCATCATAACTTACACGCTCCATACCAACGAACTGCATCGCGGTGAGCAGATAAGCAAGTATGATTATGAAAACCAGCACGACAGAGTATATCAAGCTGTGCCCTAAAGCCTTCTTCAGATCCTTAGCCCAATGCTTCTTATCAAAGAAATGAAGATAAAGATACTTTGTGAAGAAAAAGTATATTATAAGTGTGGGAAGCAGCCAGACAAACATCAGGAAAATAAAACTCACAAAATAATCAGGCAGAGCAAATGGAATCAGGTATGCTATGGCTGAAGCTGCTGTGAAAGCCATGATGTGCGCGTAGAATATCACAAGGAAAGTCCTTGCAAAAGACTTGTGGATCTCCTCTGAAATATCACGCCTGCTGTGATAGAAGAAAAGTATACCGCCTATAACAAAAGACAGAGCATACATGATACATATTATCAAGCTGAGAAGGTCATCAAAAACCCAATATACAATGTAAAGCAATATGATTACAAAACCTTTCGCAAGGAAAGACTTCAAGAAACCCTCGCCTAACTTATGGAACTGATGAGACCACCACCAAAGCAGCATCCCAAATACAGTATAGAAAATGAAAGAAGATACTGTCCCGAAAAGAAAAGCAAGCAGACCTATGCAAACTATCGAAGACAGGAAATAAAAAGTCAAGGAGCCCATGTTGTCAGGCATAGTCCATTCCTTCTTCAGTATCTTTTCGTCCCGCTTCAACTCTTTCTCGAAAACACCCACCTCTTTCTCTATCGCATTCTCAACCTTTGTAGCTGATACGATATCCTTTATCGACTTTTTTGATTCTATCGACTCCATCAGTTCTATCGGCCTCTGCACTATTCCTTCTGAAAGCTTCTTATCAATATCCTTATGGATATCAACAGGCTTGACAGACTTCGGAGGCTTAACTACATGAGTGTTGAAATCAGCTATCTTCAACTCAAGCTTAGCAAGCTCAGCGTCGATATCAGGAACAATACCCTTAGTGACCTGTTTTGAGAGCTGTTTTTTCTTTTTTTTCGAAGCCTTTTTCTTAGCCATATTCCTATCCTCTTTACTCCACGCTGAAATCTATCCTGCCGGCATCATCAGCCCTTGATTTCCTTGCGTCAATATCAGCCTTTATCATAGAATACCTTATTGCACGACTCATAGGAGTCAAGTCAGCACCCCTATTCGTGTAAAGGTAATCAACTGCACTCGTCGACGCAGCCTCTGCATTAATGAATACTGTGCTCTTTATCACTAGCTCTGTCAAAGTCCTGAACGGTCTTGAATGCCTAAGCACAATAGAAAACTGCTGACCAAGAATTGACTCTGAGTGATATATAGATGTCAAACCGCTCTCATCAGAAAACCAGAAGAATAATCCATTATCCTCAAAATATTCATAATCAGTAGTAGGATCGTCGACAGCATTGATTACTGCATTGACATCAGGGTCCTGAGAATAAGGCTTGAACTCCGTGTCAAGATTGTTCTTGAGCTCATCAGCGTACTTTGCAATCATGCTCTCGTCATCATCGTTGAATTTAGCATAGAACTCAGTCAAGTCCTGCTCTGTATCAATGACCATCTCCCTCATCCACCCAAGCTCCTGCTGAAGCACGACAAACCTAAGCACATTGAAAGAGTTATCACCCAGAGAATCAAAATAACTATCATCAACAATATCTGCAAAAGAAAGCCTATGATTAGCAAGACGGTCCTTCTCATCCGACATCTCAGTCCTTAGCATAGTAGCAAAACCAGAAACATCCTTGACAACCATCATCTGCTGAGTCTCTTTCGGAAGATCAAGCATGCTGCTCTCAATATTAGACACACCAACAAGAGCTATGTCGAGATCACTGTCGTAAGTATCCATCCTTGAATTATAAAAACCTGAAGCGAAAACTGCGTATACACCCATAAGTATCACTATAAAAGCAAGAGCGTAGATAAGCGTGTGCTTGAAACTGAGCATCAAGTCATGACTTATATGCTTCCTGTCAAAAAAATACAGATAGAAGAACTTCGACGCAAAAAAGAACACAAAAGATATTGGCAGAACAAAAAGGAATACCAGTTCAAATATGCTCAGGAACGTATCCGGCAGTATAAACGGCATCAGACATGCAAGAATAATTGCAACAGTTATGGCTATTATCCTGGAGTAAGTCACCTGCCACATTATCTTCAGCGGTGAATGAACCTTGTTGTGTATGTAATAAATTACCGCAGTAGATATCAACGATATCAAATATACAATCAAGAGCAGCCAGATAAGCAGGTCACGGAAAACGCCAATTGTTATCAAGATAGGAAGGAAGAAAATTCCCAAGATAGTTATGATATCATGCGGTCTGTGATGCTGTCTCATGAAATGAGCAAACGCAAGCGCACCCAACGTTAAGACAGAATAAAATACCAGACTCGTAGAGTGCATCAAAAACGCCAGGATTATCAGGCAGGCCACAAACGTGACTACATGAAATTCTTCAGGACTCAAAAGCCACCGGACTTCCTTCTTAATATCCTTCTCGACAATCTGCTCTTCTTTCTTTACGAAACGCTCTTCCTTCTGAATGAACC
>CAZXTQ010000079.1:0-5420 GCA_964643595.1 uncultured Methanosarcinales archaeon | reverse complement strand
GTACCTTACCCTGACAAGTACGCAGAAGCTCGCGTTTATGTCCTTGACACAGAAAAAGGAAAACCAGTTACGATAAGTATACCCTTCTTCAACAAAGGAAGCATAGACATAAACGAAGCATACGCAGAGGTCAACATACATGATTCTAAAGGAAGTGTCCTTGATACTCTAAGCAGTGAGCCACAACTTGTCAAAAAAGGCAAAGACACCAAATTCACGCTGAAATCCAACCGCGCATTCGAGACTGGAGAATACAAAGCAGTCGCGAAAGTATATTACGACGGACTACAACGCAATGTCGAAACCGGATTTAACATAGGAGAACTTAAGATGGACATCAGAAGTCTTGTTGTCAATCAATTCACAATCGGAGGAATCGCAAACTTCGACATACTAATCTACAATTCATGGAGCTCTGCGATAAACAATGTCTACGCCGAAATGGAGATAACAGATACAGATAACAACATCCTAACCAAATTCAAGACAGTAGCAGTAGACATACCATCAAAAGATCTCGGCAGACTCGAAGGGTATTGGAATACAGAAGGAGTACAACCAGGAATATACACCTCGACAATAACCCTATATTACGCAAACAGAGTAGAGCAGAAAGCATTTTCACTCGAAGTACAGCCTAATGCAATAATAGCCACACCACTCGGCACAGGACGAGCAATATCTGCACAGGAAGAGATAGACTTTACCAATAATGGATATCTGATAATTCTGGTCTTGTTAATGGGTGGAATCATAGCAGGACTGGTGTATAAGCTAAAAAAGAAAAGCCCGGTGAAAATGAGCGATAATCCCGTCGATGCAGTCTCTGATAAAACAGTGGCTAAAACTGTTTCAAAACCTGCTGTTGAACATGTAGAAAAGATACCCGAAGAACCCAAACCTATAAAATCAGAGCCTTCTCATACAGAACAACCACTTCCTGCAAAGTCTGGCTGGGCTGCTGTAGAACAGAAACTAAATCAAGACAATAACAATAAACAAGATAAGAATAACCCTGATAAAAACAAACAAGATGACGAGGTACCAAAATGACTGAACACTACTACTCAGAAAAACAAGAATCACCATTCAAACCAGTTAAGATAAAGATAAGAGGACTAGGAACAGAATTTTCCATGTATACTGCAGGAGGAGTATTCTCCCCTAAAAAACTGGATTCAGGCACCAAACTTCTTATCAACGAGGCAAAACTCGAAAAAGACTGGAAAGTTCTCGACTTCGGATGCGGATACGGAGTACTCGGAGTATCACTAAAGAAACGCATACCTTCACTTGACATGGTGATGACCGACGTGAACAGCAGAGCAGTAAAGCTTGCAGAGATGAACCTAAAACTTCACAGCGTCAAAGCCAAAGTATATCAAAGCGACGTGTTCAAGAACAAAACACTCGCAGAACTCAAGTTCGATACAATACTTCTTAATCCACCGCAGACAGCAGGCAAAGCTGTCTGTTTCAAGATGATAGAAGAAAGTGCCCAACATCTTGTTGAAGGAGGACTCCTCCAGATAGTTGTGCGCCACCAGAAAGGCGGCAAAGTGCTAAGCAAAAAGATGGAAGAAGTATTCGGAAACATGAACGAGACAGCAAAAGGATCAGGATATAGGGTGTATGTCAGTGAAAAAAAGAAATGATGAAGACAGATATGGATTTCTTGACAGACTTCAGGTATCAAAGATAAATATGGCATTATACGTTTTCATACTAGTCATAGCAGTGATAATACTATACTTTGTAGTGCTGGAATACCTTATTCATACAGGACAGAGACCATCACTTCCCTTACAGGTAAATATAACCAAGAATGCTGTCGAAAGCTTAGGAGGAGAATTTCATCCAGTGGTTGTCGTCGATGTAGCAACAAGAAAAGACTCGGTGATAACAGTCAGGCTCGAATCATCATCACCTGAAATCTATCAGAGCAGCGGAGAACCTGTCAATAACTACACCGCGTTCTTCATACTACCTGCCGACAATTTTTCAACAGAATTCAACCTTTCAGTGACTGCAATGGATAACAACAGAAGAGTTCTTACATATAATTCAGAATTCAAGACACACGAAAAACCCGGGGTTATGTTTAAGATACAATAAAAATATTAAAATAAAATAAAGATAAAATTATGATAGAAATCAATCATGCTTCAGGTCGTGTCTTCAAATCCTTCTGAAATAGACCCTTAGATGACCTTCATAATGACCTTCTGACGCGCTAGGCGGAATTATCGCATTCATATTGATCTCTTTTGAAAAACCCGGTTCCAGATAGAAATCATCAGGCACGTCAACAAAACGAGATATGTTCCCTGATTTCTTGAAATGCACCAGAAGAGGCTTAGTATGGTCATGAGACATAACTATAGTGCGCGTATTAGAACTCCCTGGAGCTGCCTTACCGAAATTCACCATATCAGTATCTGTGTTGAATCCAGAATAATTACCAACTTCAATTTCCATACCCACATCATAAACTTTGTAGATAGCAAACAGCGAGAAGAACAGAAGTATCAAGCCAACACTCACAAGAGCAGCACAGGCCATCAATATTATCAGCTTATGGCTTTTCATACTCTTTTTTTTCATTTTAATACCTCTATTTTGTTATTTTCACCAGTTTATACTTTTTTATAATCAGACCACTGTACCGACTGCAGTTATCGTACTCTCCCTCAGACCAGTAAATGAATCTGAAGGAATCCTGACCTGAAGTTCAAGATTTAGTAAGTCGCTAGGATTTTGTGATCTGAAACAAGGACAAATTTCTGTAGAGCTTGCAGATGTTGTCGAGTAAGAACCCTGATAATTCAGAGCAGAAGAATTTGTAACACAATTAATACCAATACCCCTACTTCCGCAACTGTCAGACTCGTTATTAGCCCATTTCCATTGATATTGAGGGTTGGTACCTCCCAGGAACTGCGCAGCAGTATTGTTTGTAGATACATTCACCTGAAGATTTCTGTTACCATCATTCTCAAGTCTAAGACCTTGATATACAGTCGTGAAATTAGTACAGTTAAGTGGGCTGTTTAGACCTTCGGTGTTCAACTGACAATAAGAAGCAGTATCATTCACGTAGCCACTACCCCAATCCACAAGATTTACAGTCCAATTGATAGATGCTCTTGCAGTTATGTTCAGACGAGCCTGCGCCTGTTCCACAAGAGCGCCGCTTATGCTATCTCCTTCGAACTTATTATAGAAAACAAGAGTTCCTCCAATACAGACCAGCAGAGTGACTGCAACAATAATCGTCAATGTCTTATTTGAAAGATCCTCTCCCATCTTTTCACCTATTAATTTAATTTAGTCCTGCTTTTTACTTGTCTCTTCCTTGTCTTTATTATCTTTTTTCCTGCGTCCAAAGATAAAATAGACATTGAACCCGATGAGCAATAATGCCATCACAAGCAATAATACTGTTGATAATGAAATGTTCATCGCCTGTTCCTGAACTGGCGGTTCAATAATATATATCTTTCTGTTTTCAGTTTTCACATCCTCGTCGTAATGCAGTATTATCTCAAGGTCATACTCACCGACATCAATACCTGCAGTATTCCAATAGAAAGATGTTTTATGCTTTTGCCAAGGAAGCAAATCAAAAGGAGGAGTTTTTACAGTTGAAAGAACCTTGTTACCGTCTTTTATGTTAAGATCCATGAATACAGTATCCATACGATTGTTCCACAGACTCTCCACTTCGATTTCAAAAAGATTGATTGAATTATTATACATAGTATCAGTATGGTTCACGATGTTAACATCAAAAGTTCCTATCCTAAATTCTTTGGATTCATAAGCCTGTTTACCTTCATAAGTCAGTTCTGCATTAAGAGTATACCTACCAGGTTTCAGTTCACCACCTTTTATTTCAGTCTGGAAATTATAACCGCCACCTTTTTCAATAGGGACTATGTCAGAACTGATACTCTTGACAACAGCATTACCTGCAAGCACTTCAAGCTCAACTTTCGCATCACTTATGTTAAGCTTACCTCTGTTAAGGATATTTGCACTTATAGGAATGCGTTCTCCTGCGTTTGCATTCTCGACATTAACAGTCATCTCAGCATAAAATCCTGGGAAAGGAACATCAATCTCGATGAAACCCCTTATGATGGCAAGAGCATTCACGACACCACCTGTAGGTTTTTCAGCAGCAGCCACATACATACGATGTTTTCCTGGTTTTTCATATTCAGCAGGAAGAGTAAGGTAAATTCTGAAAGTGCCCTGAGTATCACTCTGAGAGATTTTCTCTACTCTTGTGTATTCGCTGAAAGCGCCTTGAGTGTAGAACTCAAAAGGCCTGTAAGAAGTTATAGAATAATCAATCACGTACTCATGATTGGGAACAAAACTCACATAAGCATCAGCAGGACTGATACCTATAGCACCTACAAACGAAGGTAATACCAGAAAAAGTAAAGGAAGAAAAAATACAAAACGATTAATCTTCGGATACAACATCTTGCTCCATTTTACGTCGCAGTAGCAATCGCAGTAATCGTCGCTTCACGCACACCTGTCAAAGAGTCTGATGGGATAATGACTTGCAATTCACAATTCAACAGGTCATTAGCGTTCTGCGGGTTGAAACAAGGACATACTTCTACAGACGGAACACTCACAGTCGAGTAAGCACCCTGATACTGAAGTGCAGAAGCGTTTGTTCCGCATGCGTTTCCTGGAGCAGGATCTCCACAAGAGTTAGACTCGTTATTAGCCCATTTCCAAGCAAATCCTGGATTGGTTCCTCCAATGAACTGAGCAGGAGTCACGTTAGAAGAAATGTTCACCTGAACCTTTCGGTTACCGTCATTCAGAAGTCTCAATCCCTCAGTGACTGTAGTGAAGTCAGTGCAGTTAGTAATACTATTAGTTCCTTCAGTATCCAACACACAAGTCAAAGCAGTATCATTCACATAACCAGTACCCCAATCAACAGCGCTCACAGTCCAATTGATGGAAGCTCTTGCAGTGATGTTGATCCTTGCCAGAGCAACAGGTGAAATCGCAGCGCCAGTCAATTCGTCACCGCTATTTGACATGAAAACCACTATGCCTCCCAGCGAGATAACAATAGATATCCCGAGCAGGATTGCCAGTGTCTTGTTTGAAAGGTCCTCTCCCATCTAACTAACCTCCATTTTTATCAGCAATATATAATCTAACATCACCAACATTGGTGTCTGACTGAACAGGCTCTATTGAATGACCTTTCAGTATGTGTAATTTAATCAAAGCATCATTAAAACCTGGAAATACTGGTTCAGAACTCATAGAGCTAGTGATAAGCATCCATGTACTGGTAGTAGAAATAAGCACTGTAAGAATTATGAGTACAAATGCAACTGTCTTGGAGACATCACTTCTTTTTTCCATATTCAGCCTCT
>CAZXTQ010000078.1:0-5458 GCA_964643595.1 uncultured Methanosarcinales archaeon | reverse complement strand
GCCTAGCTCAGTTCTCAAAAAAATGATCTACTCCCCGACGTAAACTTCAAGCTTTGCTTGAAGGCTTTCACGCAGGAACAGAGTGATTGACTTCAAGCTTTCCTTGAAGGCTTTCACGCACGAAGAAAGTGATAGACTTCAAACTTTGCTTGACGATTTTGAGCATGAACTGCTCAAAAAACGGCGGAGTATTCCCGCTCCGAGTATCAAATTATCCAGAATTGGCACTATTCTGTCTACAATCTTCCAGCTCAGCAGTGCAACTGTTTATCTTGCTCGACGTTATATCCAAAACAAGGTTAGTCCTCTCAAAGCTCTCATCGAGTATGTTGGTGACTACCTGAAAATTGGCGTATATGGAATTTATAGCGACTACACTGAAAGCGACACTGAATATAACAAGTATAAAAAACAGCCAAAATCCGAAACGGTAGAATCTTGCATTTGCCTGAATTTTTTTAGAGTGCTTTTTAGTAAGATCCTGTAGAACTTCTTTACGGATATCTGATTTGGTTTTGCGTTTACGTCCAGATCTTGATTTTTTCACACTCTTTTGCATATTTTACACCGTCTTTTTTATTTTATCTACCTAACATTTGTGCTTTTTTAAATGTTTCTTTGTTTCTTCTTATTCTTATTCCTTAACAACCCTCCCAGACCTTCCAAGATAGTACTCGCCGGTCGTCCTGCTCATTAGCTGGAATACTACAGTAAGCGACATAACCGCCACATCATCAGAACAATCTTCTTTCATGGAAATCCTTACATCTTCTGTAAAACCACTTTCTTTACAGATCATCTTAAGTGTTGGAGCGCTGAGTATCTCTTGACAACTTATAGGTCTACAAGTCCATTTGACAACGTTATACTTGTATTTCTCCTCGAACAAAGCATCCTTTTCAGAGTCTGTCAAATTGCTGTCAAGATTGAAGTGGGCATCTACCTGTTCAAAACTTTCGTTCAGGAATACAGGGTTCTGGAATTCCTGCTCTTCTGCAGGAAAATAAATAGGTTGTAAGTATTTCAAGAATATTCCTATCGCAGCAATAATGAATAGTATCAATACAGTTGTTATGATAGAATGTTTTGCAGTCCAGCCTTTCTCTTCAGGATCTAGGGTCATGATAACACCTCACCTTCTTTGCCGACAAACTTGTCGGTATGCCAATCTATAAGTTTAACTCTATATGTTATAGGAGACCCAGTAACTACACCTGTGCAATCTGTGAATGATGTAAATATGACATCCCCATTTCCGTCACCATCCTGATCTACACTTACCCTAAATATTGTGTCTAATGGCTCGCATACCAGAAGTGTTCCTGTCCATTGTATCATTTGATTTTCATAACTTATCTTGAACAAATCTCTCTTGTCTTTCTCTGAAAGGTCACTTTCAGAACCAAAAAGAAACTTGACTTCATCATAACTTTCAGTTATCAGGGAAGCTTCTGAACCTGACTGAACATTGTTATTTTTTGTGAAGAAATATACCGGAAGAAGTAGAATAAATATTATCACAAGGACTATCAATGTGAATTCTATAGGTTTCCTTGTCACAAAGCTGTCATCAACTACCATTTAGGCCTCTTTTCAGGATGCTATAATACAAGACAAGTATACTGCAATACAAGAGTATAGAACTGAGAGTATTTAAATGTTTTTTGGGAAAAGGCTAATATGAAATCATCAGCATATCAAAAAGATGCTATGTAATAAGTCAGCCACATATGGTGCGCCCATACCGCCTAGCGCAGTGATTGGTGATATGATTAGATGTTAAAATCACACGGTTTCAATAGCAGTTACCCGGTCTGACGGAGCGCGATATGGGCTTACTATTTAGCTGACTTATTACATACAAAAGATGGATGCTGCCCCTAGCGACTAAAACAACAGAATAAAGTGGTTTCAGAAGTTAGCTCGACGTAAAGATTTCATGTTAAGATTCTATAGTCGCGGTACAGTATCCCTCTGCACCATATTCAATAGGAGTTCATATTAGCCTTAGTAAAAGAAAGAAAAAATTATGGAGTACGTGACTCTGGCAGACCTACAGAATATACTGGTTCTGGAGATACATAATTCCTGACAATCACATTATCTATGTGTGATGCAGAAGATGTTTCTCTTCCAGTAAAGCCCATATATCTTGAAGGAAGTTCTGTTTCGTTGTAACCAGATATTATCAAATCTGAATTGAGCCAGTATTCATAATTTCCTTCGTATCTATTGAGCTTATGAAAGACGAAATCAAACGGTCTTGGAGTATTTACTGATGGCCCTACAAGTGTATGAACATCACTAACTACCGCCTTAAGACTTTGTGAATCCGCGTAGGAGTCTGAAAGTTCTATGAAACTTCCAGATACCGTATCAAAAGGTCCTGTATGTGTTCCATCCCATTGACTGTACATATAGAATTGTGCTCCTGCGCTATCAATCTTAGCATCAAACATTATTTCAAAGTTCAATGGCATCTCTTCAAGAGTTCTCAAATATCCTCTATGAGTTCCATCATACGTGAAAGTTGCCTGACCTGCAGATTCTGTTATCGAAGCGCCACCCGATGAAACATCGGTCCAGATAGCTGGATTAAGTGAACCGTCTTCAAAATCATCCCATATCAAAAAAGTATTAGGACCATCGCTGTTTGAGGTCGCAAGAGCGTTTCCATAATACATGATAGCTTGTGTATCTGCGCCGACAGTGACATCATCGAACTCAATCCATACAGCACACCATTCATCATCAATCTTCTCAGAGATCCAGTAATCTAACTCTGAAGAATGGTCTTCGCTTAAGAACCTTATATCACTAAAATCTGAATTCATACCCGCTGCATGTGTTATGTTGATCAATAACGCATAATCAGTAAGTGCAAATGATGAATCAAGATCTATTGTTTTTCTGTATTCCCAAGCGGCATTCCACCATAAACTAAGTCCAAAGTTCTGTGTTGTGCTGGAACCTGCTGGAACAACGACGCCAGCTCTAGTTTCGGTTTTATAACCGCTCCTAGATACATCCATAGAATATACATCTCCGATGACTTCCATTGAATATTCTCCTGCACCTGTTGTTGTTGTGCTATTGACGACAACAACACCATCAAGAACTTCAACCAGTGCACCAGATATTGGCAGACCAGTATCCGCATCTGTAACCGTGCCTTGTATTGTTCCTATGGTTTCCGTAACTTCACTCAACTCAGCATCCTGTACTGTGGTTCCGCCTATGGATACAACAACATCTGCGAATTCTTCAACAGCGTATCCTGTCTTGCTGAACCTGACTGTGTAGGTTCCTTCATTGAGTTCCATGCTATACTGTCCGAATGCATTTGTTGTTGTGCTGTCTTCAAGTACCATTCCTGGTCCGAATGCTTCGACAAGCACTCCGCTCAAGGCACTTCCGTCGTCAGAATCTGTTACGACTCCCTGAAGTGTTCCGATTGGCGGTGGTATCTCATCCATCTGAACATCTTGTATTGTTATTTCACCTGCAAGTATTTGTACGTCATTTACTGTCACGTCTTCATACCCATCAAGTGTAAGTCTTAGATTATATGTTCCTGCAAAAAGTTCTTCAAATACATAGCCGCCTGACGATGGAGTTGTCATGCTATCTACAGGAGACATTCCTGCGTCAAGCAGTTCTACGAGTACTCCTTCTAGAGGTAGTCCTGTGTCTGAATCTGTAACTGTTCCTGCAAGGTCACCTATAGGTTCTACTATATTGACTTGCCACAGTGCTTCATCAGATTCCTGACCATCACTTACGGTTACTAAAAGCTGATGTGGCAATCCATCCATATCTGCATACATGTATGAGAATACATCTCTTGCTACAACTATGCCATCTTTACTCCATTCAATTATAAGGTAATCATAATCAGGGTCTATTGCATCTATTCTGAACAGCCGATTTCCTGACATACCCACATTAACATTTCCAGTGTCTGGATTCGTATCGGTTATGACTGGAGGATTGTTGCTTATATCGAGGACACTTATTGTTATGATATCGCTTCCTCTGTTACCTTCTGTATCAATCGCTATAAACTCTATGATTTCGCTTCCTATCCACGCAGGGTTAACTTGTCTTATGACTGCCTCGTGTGTTGCTGGATTGATTGTTACTTCGAGATTTGTATTGCCAACAACTGACCAATCAATGTCAGTATTGTCGGTGTCTTCATCCCAGACATAATCGTCAAGGGATATAACAAGTTCTTCTTCTTCGTTAAACTCAAAAACAGAACTGCCGAAATTGACTATCGGTGCGTATTCTGGATAAAGTAGGTTATACCTACGGATTGTGTTGTCTCCAATAGGATCTCCTGTTGCTCTATAATCAAAAGTTATTCTATACCCATTACCATTGTTAAGCTCACAGGCATAATGGTCATCCCAGGCTATAAGATCGCATGTTGTTGTCCATGTTGTGCCATTTACTTCTGCGTTGAGAATGCAGCTATCTCCGGTGCATGAAGGTAGGTTAGGATCAAAATAAAAATGATCTGTATCATCAGAATATCCTGCTGATTCATATCTTGCTGCAAGCAAGTATCCTGCAGGAACTGTGAAAGTAGTAAAAGGTGTGCCTGTTAGTTCAAGTCCTGTTACATCATCGCCCCATATGAATATTGTACTATCAATATAGTCTGTTACGCCCGCGTCCCAATCAGCTCCGTCAATAGATGCTGTATGAAAATTAAATGAACTGGTACTTGCATCTTCAACAACAGTGACTATGACTGCGTCACTGATTATCTGGTTTCGTTCATTCTTGGCTTTTATTCTATATGTATACACTCCAGGTTCGCTCTCACTGAGCTCGAATTCCTGTGTGCAGCTGTGCACTCCAGAATCACAGTCTCTTATATCATAATCAGAGTTAGAATAAGGGCTCACACCTAGTGATACTCTTGTGACTTCGTCATCAGAGTCTGATGCAGTCACTGTGATTGTGAATGTTCCGTCGACGGTTGTGTCACCACTGACTGATTTTTCGTCAAAGTGAAGTAATGTTGATTCCGGGCCTATCCAATCAAACCATACTCTGTCATGGACTGTCAATGCATCCCTATTTATTCCTAGATTACCTGAAGCATCGTTTATTCCGCCGCTCCAGAATACCGCATCAGTATTATCTTCTTGTATATCCTCAGCACCTTCAGCTTGAGAATCATCCATAGGATAGAATATCTCGATATCTCTTACAGGTTCCTTTTGTAAATGTATTTCTGGTTGAGATTCTGATTCTTCTTTGATTATTACAAAGGATTGTCTGCTGGCAATAAGTTTGGTTTGCGCAGATATCTTGGTCTTATCTGCAAAATTGGTCTTGATTGTCTGAGTTTCAAACTCAGCTTCAACGTTTTGTACTTGTTCTGTTATTTTCTGTACTTGCTCGACAGGCTGAGAGATAATTGTCTTCGCCACGTTGCTGCTGG
>CAZXTQ010000077.1:0-5469 GCA_964643595.1 uncultured Methanosarcinales archaeon | reverse complement strand
ATACGTATTCTTCGTAGATGACATGATGCATAAGAAGAGGTTGTTGCAGTTGGCTGAGCTGTTGAAGCCTATGGGTGTTGAATGGATGTGCCAGTTGCGCCCGACAGCTGATCTTGATAAGAAGACTTTACAGACTCTTGCAGATTCAGGGCTTAAGGTCGTTCTTTGGGGTGTTGAGTCTGGCTGTGACCGTATACTTGGTCTGATGAAAAAGGGTACAAACACTCCTGATATACAGAAGGTGCTTGAAGAGTCTCATGCTGCAGGCATTACCAACGTGACTTTCATAATGTTTGGTTTTCCTGGCGAGACTGATGCTGAGTTCAGGGAGACTATCAGTTTTTTGAAGGATAATTCTGACAGCATTGATCTTGTGTCGACGAGTATTTTTGGTCTGCAGAAGGGGACGCCTATCTATTCTCATCCTGAGGATTTCAGTATTTCTGCGATAAGTGAGGAGACCAGGACTATTCTTGAGCCTAAGATAACTTATACAGTGTCAGAAGGTCTTACGCCTGATCGTGCTAATTATTTGAGAAGACAGCATAAGAAGACATTGGAAAAGATCAACAAGTTTCCCAAGACAATGAACTTCTTCAGGGAGCATTTGTTATGCCTAAGTTAATTGTGTGATTTGAGGGTCGCGTATTTTTTTTTAAGAAAGACCTTTGCACTTCATCTCTTCGTGACCGCACTTGTCGCATTTTGTTATCTCGTAGTCTGAGTTTCCGCTGTGCATTACTCCTGCTTTAACCATTGTTCCATCGCATTTCTGGCACTGTGTCATGTCTACACCTCTATGAATTTTAGTGAGTATATTTTTTATTGTTCGGTTTATAAATTTATCTTATCTGTTCAAAATCTGTTCGAAATCCTTAAATAACGCCCGTTCATAATAGGGATTATGGGTATTCCAGAGATTATGGCTCCTGCAGGTTCTTTCGAGACGCTGGCGGCAGCCATCAAGGCAGGGGCAGATTCTGTTTACTTTGGAGTTGGCAGTCTGAACATGCGTGCCCGTTCTGCTAAGTTTGATGTGGATGATCTTGAGCTGATTGCCAAGACTTGTAAAGATAACAATGTAAATAGTTACCTGACTCTAAACACGGTTATGTATGATGAGGATTTGGAGCATTCAAGAGAGCTTTGCGACCGCGCAAAAACTGCAGGTGTCACTGCAATCATCGCTTGCGACATGGCAGTCATCCAGTACGCCAACAGCATCGGTCTTCCTGTCCATATGTCTACTCAGGCTAATATATCTAATATTGAAGCTGTCAAGTTCTATGCAAAATATGCTGAAGTCATAGTCCTCGCGAGAGAGCTTTCTCTAGATCAGATAAAAGATATCTGCACTAAAATAAAAGATCAGGATATTAAAGGTCCGGGAGGCAATCTTGTCGAGGTCGAGGTTTTCATCCACGGTGCTCTGTGTGTTTCTATCAGCGGTAAGTGCTATATGAGTCTTGCACAGTATAACCACTCTGCCAACAGGGGTGACTGTTTGCAGACCTGTAGAAGATCTTACATTGTGACTGACGACGAGACTGGAGAACAGCTCAAGGTTGAGAACCGGTACATAATGTCTCCCAAGGATCTCTGCACAATAAGTATCATCGATAAGCTCGTTGATGCAGGTATTTCTGTTTTCAAGATTGAAGGACGTGCTAGAGGACCCGAATACGTGGCAACAGTGACGAGGGTATACAAGGAAGCTGTAGATGCAGTCGCAGACAAAACATTTTCAGAAGAAAAAGCAGAATCCTGGCGCAAAGAACTCGCTTCAGTTTTCAACCGTGGTTTCTGGGAGAATGGTTATTATCTTGGTAAGCAACTTGGTGAGTGGGCTGGTGATTACGGTAGTCAGGCGACAGATGAGAAGGTTCAGGTGGGTAAGGTCATTCATTATTTTGATAATAAACAGATAGCTGAGATTCACGTTGATTCTGAAGATTTTCGTGTAGGTGACAGGCTGCTATTTACAGGTCCGACAACAGGCGCTGTTTTCATAAAAGTTGAATCTATAATGTCTGAAGATCAGCCTACTGGTTGCGGCATGAAAGGACATTCGGTCACAGTGCCTGTCAAAGAGAAAGTAAGGGTGAATGATAAGGTATTTATTATAAGGCCGCGTAGCTGAGTTAGATTATCAAGACATTAACAAGAGCTTCTCCAAATCTCATGAAAAGCCAAGCGTTGAGTATTGTGTTGATTGCTGCTGCAGGTATGTTTGACCATATCTTTTCAGGGTTTAGGAAGAATGTGCTTGTCATGAATATTGCGTTTCCTAGTAATGCTGTGAGAATTCCTGCGTTTATTATATCTGCAGAGTTGAATGTTGCTGCTACAAAACACATCAGTGCATAGGCAGGTATTTTTATGAAGAGGAATGTGCCTGCTTTTCCATGAATTATCGTGCTTATTATGATTGCTGCGGTTGCGAAAGCTATTCCGAAAACAGGGTTTATTGCTACGCTTATTGTTGCAGCAGAGAATGTGACTAGTTCTATTCCTGTGCTTCTTTCAATGAGAATTTTTTGCATGTTTATCATGACTGCGAATGCGAGAAGAATAATTATTATTATTGATGATGTGATTGACTCTCCGAACATGAGAACTACAAGGACAATTAGTGCAAAATACCAGCGTTCTTTCAGCCATTTAGATATGTTGTTCATGGCTTCGCGGGTTTTTTCACTAACTTTTTCTCTGTCTTTCTTAGATTTTTCTTTACAGAGTGGCACGTCCATCTGTAATGGGTGCCACCATTCTCTTGGGTAATCAGGGGGCATCAGGTCTTATTCCTCATTTCTCGAACAGCTGTGCTGTCTTGTGCCGCAGTTTTCTGTCCTTTACTATTATTGTTGTGCAGGGTGCTTTGATTGTATTTGAGAATAGTATGTCGTGGCCGAGGCAGAATCCGCATTTCACGACGATATCAACTTGTTGGTCATTGAGTGCTGTGGCCTGTCCTAAGGGGTTGCAGGCAGGTTCTTCTGCTTCTGGATTCATCTGCTTGACTTTGACTTCTGATTTGTTGATGCCTCGCATGTTGCAGCAGACCGAGTATACTTCGAATTCTTTGCTGAGCTCGTCATCGATGGCACTGCCGTATGGCCTGAGTCCTTTACAGAACGCAATGCCTATTTTTTTGTATCCCATCTTCTTGCAGAATTCTTTGAGTTCTGAGAGTCGATCTTCTGATGCGTGTGTGTCGACGACTGTGCTGTATGAGCATTCGAGCATCTTTCTTTTCTCAGCATCAAGATTGTTGTACTCATCTACCAGTTCTTGTTTTGTTTTTGAGCATTCTGTTAGTTCCATTTTATTTCACCAAATCCGCGTTTCTTCATCGCGAGGACTACTTTATGTTCTTTCAGAAGATAACATAGTGTTGAATCGTGCACGCTTATTGCCCCCATTTGATAAGATAAAAAATAAGATAGTCCCACCCGGATTTGAACCGGGGTCCTTCGGCATATCCGAGCGGAGCTTGGTAACTCCGCTCTCCAGAACCGAAGATGATTGGCCGCTACACTATGGGACTTTATAGATATCAGAGAAAAAGGGTTTATTTATAAAACTTATCCTTGTATTTTTATGCTTGCTTTTTTATTTTACATACAAAGAAGCCTTCTGTATCGTTATCTTGTGGCCATATCCTGAGACATTTTTTGACCTCGTCAGAGTAGGTCTTACCTTCAAACTGCACGACCGCATCGCTTCGATTTAATCCGTTAAGTTTTATTTCTTCCACGCTAGCATTATTATATTCGCTGATTAGCCAGTTAATTATTCCTTCATCTTCTTCTGGCTCTAATGTGCATGTGCTATACACTAATGTTCCGCCAGGTTTTAGTGCTTCGAATCCTGCTTTTATCAGTCCGCGTTGCGTCTTTGCGAGATGGCTTGCTAACTTTGGATTCCACATGTCGATTGTTTTCAATGATTTCCTGATTGTTCCGGTTCCAGAACATGGTGCGTCGACGAGTACGCGGTCGAACTCCATATCTTTTATCCTGTATCCTTGCATACGGGACATGATTGCGTTTCTTACTCCGCATCTCTGCAGGTTAACTCCGAGTGATGCGAGTCTTATTCCTGTAAGGTCATTCCCTATTAGCACTCCTTTGTTCTGCATCATTGCTGCTATTTGTGTTGTTTTGCTGCCTGGTGCTGCGCACATGTCAAGAACTCTCTCGCCAGGTTTTGGTCCGAGGACAACTGGTGGTATCATTGATGCTGCTTCCTGTATGTAGAAGTATCCGAGCATGTGCTCGATCATATTACCGACATCGCGCCGTTTCTCCTCTCCTTCTCCGCGGTGTTCTATCCAGAATCCTTGTTTGCACCAGGGTATTGGGGTGAGTTTCCAGTCTACACTCACGCGCTTAACAAGGGATTCCACATCTATCTTCAGCGTATTCACGCGTATAGACTTCCGCAGGTAGTAGAACGAGTATTTCTTGAACTCTTCTATGTTTGTTAGAGCGGCATACCTGTCTACGAATTTCTTCTTGAATTCAAGTTCTGCTGTTCGCGGGTTTGTTATTGGCATGTTACTAATGTTACTATTTTCAGTGTCGTCATTTATTAAAGTTTGCTCCTTTAGTATGTAATAAGTCTGCTGCATAAAGTGAATATATGCCGCCTAGCGCAGTTATCGGGTAAAGAAGCAAGTCGCACAATCGCACGATTTAGAGATCTATGGATCATTCTGACGGAGCGCGGCATATATTTACCGTTTAGCTGACTTATTACCTACTATGAGAAATAGGTGATGAAAATATTTTGGAGCTTAAAGGTGCTCCTTTGCTTTTTCCATGAGCGGCATCACTTTGTTGACTTCGTCGGCAGTCATCCTTCCGAGTTTTGCCCATCCTGGCTGGCCGTCTTTGTTGGTTCGCTCTCTTGATATCTGGAGCTTTGCTGCGCCTTCATTATAACTCATGACTGAGACTTTGAGGCTCATGTTCTCTGCTACCTGTACACTTTCTGACCATATTTCTTTGTCGAGACTTGGATCGAATCCTGGCATTTTATTTTCCTCCATTGGTTAGGTATTTATTATTCTTTTTTATGGTCTTTAGAGGTCTTATAAAAACTTTGCCTTATTTTTAGAATAATATCACTCCCTAAACTCTACAGCATCGACAACTCCGTCTGAATCCATATCTAGTCCCTCGACGACTTTTGCCATAATGCTGGGTTTGAATTTGTTTCCGTTGTATATCTCTCTGAATCCTTTTAAGAATGCTGTGATGGCTGCTCGCGTCCCGGAATACCTTTTTCCTGCTACTACAAGAACTGATTTCTCTGGGTTGAAGGGGTTTTTTATCTTGACTATTATTCCTGTCTCGTCGGAAGAATATGCTGTTTTTGATATTTTTGAGTATATGTTTTTGTCTGGTGCAAAATAAACAGGGAGATGTTTGTTCAGCCTGCCTGTGATGCTGTTGACAATAGGCC
>CAZXTQ010000076.1:0-5574 GCA_964643595.1 uncultured Methanosarcinales archaeon | reverse complement strand
ATGAGTTCTAAGTGGGTTGCACTTGTTCTTTGTTAGATGATGTTCGCGCAGCGACCAAACGCTAATTCTTAGGTTAGCAACCGACAGAGGGTTAGCCGCGTGGCAGTGCTGCCTTAATTGAGCTAAACAAATACCAAAAATGTATCAATCGTTCGGATGCTTTACTGACTAGAAATCCAATAACAAAAATGTTTCAATTAACTGATATATTCGCCCCATCCCTACACTATAATGTTAAATCAGAATTAATTGTTTAGTTCTTCTCCAACTTAGGCCCATCAGCTTCATCTTTCACGACAAAACCTAGTTCTGCAATCTTATCACGGAGTGCATCTGCCTGTGACCAGTCCTTATCAGCTCTGGCTTGTTCACGTTCATCTACAAGTATCTGCACAGATTCTGGAATATCAACTTTTTCTTCCTGCATATCCCTAATACCAAATCCCAATACAGAATCAAATCTATACATCAAGGCTAATTTTTCTGCACCATCAATCTCGTCATCCCGCAATACTGACCACATGACTGATAGTGCTTGGGGTGTATTAAGGTCGTCATTTACTGCTGTTGTGAACTGGTGCATATAATCTTCAGTTTTTTCTGTTTGGTATTCTGTCTCACTTTCAAGGTCATTGTTTTTTTTGAGTGTTATTATTTTTTCGCGTAACCGCTTAAATGTGTTTGCTGCACCGTCCATGCCTTCCCAACTGAAACTGAGCTGTTGTCTGTAGTTTGCTCCAAGACAAAAATACCTGTACGCCAAAGGATCATAACCCTTATCCAAAATAGTCTGCATCCTGAGAAAATCTCCACTCGACTTGGACATCTTTTCCTTATCCATAACAAGGAATTCATTGTGCAACCAGTACTTGACCCAAGGCTTTTTGCCAGTTGCAGCCTCAGATTGAGCTATTTCGTTAGTGTGATGTATCGGAACGTGATCTATTCCGCCGCAGTGTATGTCAAACTGTTCTCCAAGGTACTTCATCGACATTGCTGAACATTCAAGATGCCATCCTGGAAATCCTCTTCCCCAGGGACTGTCCCATTGCATATCCTGGTTGCCAAACTTGGAGTTGGTGAACCAGAGTACGAAGTCTGCTTTGTTTTTCTTTGCAGAATCTTCTCCGACTCGAGATTCAGTATCTCCTTCGTCAGGTCGGAAACCGGACAACCCGTAATAATCATCAAATTTTGTGACGTCAAAATACACATTGCCATCTGCAGAATAGGTATAACCATTAGCTTCGATCCGCTGTACAAGTTGTATCATATCAGAAATATGGTCTGTTGCCTTGCAAACAGTTGTAGGACGAAGTAATCCCAAACGATTAGCATCTGCAAAAAATTCATTTTCATAGAATTTGGCGACATCCCAAACACTTTTTCCCTCACGAGCAGCACCTTTAGTCATTTTGTCTTCGCCTTCATCAGCGTCTGATGTCAAATGACCTACGTCTGTTATGTTCATGACATGAGAGACAGCATAACCGTTTAGCTCCAACACTCTGCGAAGTATATCATTAAATACATAAGCCCGAAGGTTTCCGATGTGCGCGTAATGATACACGGTCGGACCACAGCAGTACATCCCTACTTTGCCTTCTTCAATAGAAACAAACTCTTCTTTTTTCTTGCTGGCTGTGTTGTAAAATCGTAATGTCCTTAATGTCATTTTAGTATATGCTCCACCATTTCCTAAGCTTCAAAAGAGATTCTTTTGTGCCTTTATTTCCTGACCTGAAAGTCTCGCAGGTGATTGTTCCATCATACTTGTAGTGCTTAAGGGTTTTTATTACTTTCTTCCAGCTTATCCTTCCACTACCTAGTTTTAAATGATTGTCACCTTTTCCATAATTATCGGAAAAATGCAGGTGTTTTATTCTTGAACCATATTTTCTGCAATAAATGTTTATGCGATTCTCTTTGCATTGTATGTTAGCATGACCTACATCTACATGCATCTTAAGTGATTTATATTTTGCAAGAAGACGATGCATCAGTCTATTGTTTTCATTTTCTGAATCAGTATAAGAATTATTTTCTATCATAAGGACAACACCTAATTTGCGAGATTCTTTCAGAAGATCTTTATAGAGTGCAAAACAGAAATTTTCAGCAGTCTTATAGTCTGAATCTTTAATTTCAAATGCGTGTGTTGTTATCTTTTTAGCTCCCAACTTTTTGAGTATTCTCATAGCAGATATCATCTCAATCTTACATGCTTCTCTTATAGCTGGAAATTGTGAATCTTTAGGTAATTTCCAATCGCCCATGTGACCGACAATACCTAAACTATATTTTTTCATTATCTTCTTTGCGCGAGCAACATCTACATCTTTAGCCAATGTGGCAGAAGGTTCTATCGTGAAGTCCACAAAATCAAATCCTGCTTTGCCTATCCATTCTAGCTCCTTATAGACATTTGCATGGGGATTGTTCATCGCTCCTACTTGCATGAGAATCGCTCACCTTACTTTTACAATTTAAAATATTTATTTTCTACTTCTTTTTACATATAAAAATACAATGATCCTTCTCAAAAGGATCTAACTCGCGATAATCAACTATCACAATCTTGTTTTCTAGGTACTGGCGTACTTGTGCAAATACTTGTTTTGGTTTCTTTCCAACGTCAACGCTGCGCGCCTTAACAACAAGGATACCAAATCCGCCTTTTTTCAGATAAGCATCGCAGTTCTTCATAAATATCTCTGCTTGGTCGCGTTGAGCTATATCTTGGAATACTGCATCTACGAGAGTGACATTACCTGCGTATTGTTTTGGCTGTTTTGCATCTCCTAAGATGGGAACCATGTTCTTTCGTAACTCACACAGATAAACGAGTTCGCGGGTCGTACGTGGCGCAAAGTCTAGTGCAAACACAAAACCTTCAGGACCGACAAGGTCAGATACGTGGCTTGGTGTTGTTCCTGTACTGGCACCTAGATAAAGCACTTTGCTTCCAGGATAGATTCCTAATTGTGATACTTGTTTTGCGAGTGCTGCTCCAAGTTTTGAACGTTTGATGTCCCATACTCTGTACTCGTTCTTTCCGTCTTTTATCAGGTCTTCGCCATAGACTTTCTTTCCGGGAACTAGGTTCTTGGTCGCAAAAAGTATGCGTTTGCCTTTCTTAGCAGTGTACACGCCTTTGAATTTGTGTTCTTGTACGCCCATTTTATTTCAGCTTCTCCTCCACATCTTTGAGAAGTTCATCTCCTCTGAACTCGCCTTTGAAGAAGTCTATTTTTGCTGCAATGGATATCTTGTCAGCAAGTACTCTGGCAGACCGTCCTTTCTTGTCCGGTTTTGCTCTGGTAACGACTGGATGGTTGATTATGACTCCAAACTTTGGCGGTCTGGCTCCTGTCTTGATGTGTCTGAATAATGCTTTTTCAGCGCCCAATAACTGTATTGTCGACGCGGGAAATAATGCCAATCTCTGAAGATTGCCTGCGATTGCAAGAAGTTTTCCACCTATCATAGCTCCTGCTACTGCAGTTACATTTGGTAGTAGTTCTTGCATTGCTTTCTCGATGTACTCTGTCTGTTTCTGTTTTGTTGCGTGGAGTGCACTTATTCCTGCAGCCAATTCAATTACAGGTGCAATATCCGATTCTGAGAATTCTGCGCCCATGGATTCGCTTGGATCCACGCCTGCTTCTTTCAACAATTCATTCTTGCTTCTCTTTTGTATGAGTTCTGCAAATTTCTCATGGCTCTCTATTGATTTTGAGAATTCTGGATTGTAAAGTTCGTACCACTCACGCAAACGCTTCGAAAGGTTATTCGCTACCTTATCTATCTCATCGACATTGTGTACTGCTTGTGCTATGAGGTGATCTCTCCCTACTGATACTGCCATGCGGCGTTTGGTTATCAGCATTGTTGCTTCGCGCATCTTGGAAATATACTTAGGAGCATTGAAGAAATCAAGCACCCAGTCTGGAGGTATCTCTGCAGTGCTTTTCTTTGCCGCGTTCTCTATTGCACTTGCCAGTATCTCTTTATTGCTGAAGAGTTTCTCTGATGCCAGCTTTCTGTCCTTGAACTCAAAGCTGCCTATGCAATTTGTATACTGATAATCATTATTTCCAGTCATGTTCAATTATTGTTATCAGTTTGTTTATATACCTTTTTGTTAGGCTTAAACAATACTTTGAAGCCCTGAAAACAAGAATAACCGCGTTTTACCACGTCACCAGCATTAGAAAAGTATTTAAAGCCGATTAATTTCAATCAATGTTGGTTTAAAAGAGGTATTGAGATGATTGAGATTCGTATTCATGGACGAGGTGGGCAGGGTTCTGTTACCGCAGCCCAGCTTCTAGCAATTTCTGCGTTCCATGATGGTAAAATGAGCCAGGCATTTCCTCGTTTTGGTGTGGAGCGCCGTGGTGCTCCTGTTGAAGCATTCTGTAGGATTGATGATTCTCCTGTCAATGTCAGAAGTCAGGTATACACTCCAGACCTTCTGCTCGTGCTCGAACCTTCATTACTCGAAGCAGTCGACGTCACTGCAGGACTTAAAGAAGGTGCAAATATCATAATCAACACTTCAAGACCTATCACTGATAAAAAATATTCTAAATTCAAAGTTCATTGTGTGGACGCGAGCAAGGTTGCGCTGGATATTTTCAAAGCTAACATCGTGAACACATCTATACTTGGCGCTTTTTCGAAAGTGACTGGTGTTGTGACTATCGGCGCGATCAACAAAGCTATCGAAGAACGTTTTGAAGGCAAAACTAAGATGATTGAGCTGAACAAAGAGGCTGTTAAGCGAGTCTACGATGAGGTTCAGTAAGATGCCTGCAATCAAGCCAAAACAAATAAAGCAGAAGAAAGCAAAACAAGCAGGCAAAACTCTCGACTTGGGTGCTGTTGTCCTGCGACCAGGTAGTTCTGCTGACAACCATACAGGGGGCTGGCGTGCTATGAAACCTGTCTGGGACAAGAAAAAGTGTACTCAGTGCATGATTTGCTGGATGTATTGTCCTGACATGGCAATACCTCAGAAAGATGGTAAGCGTAGTGAAACAGATTTTAATTATTGCAAAGGTTGTGGGATATGCAAATCTGTATGTCCTTTTGCAGCTATCACAATGGTAAAAGAAGAGAAGTAATGAGAAACAAATAATAACAAGGAGATAAAAGAAAAGATAAAAATGGTTAAAAAAGTGACTGAAGCATCACAGGCAGTTGCCGAGGCTGTACGGCTCTGCAGGCCAGATGTTATTCCTGTTTATCCTATCACTCCTCAGACCCACATTCCTGAACGTATCTCTGACTTCGTGAACAACGGCGAATTCGACTGTGAGATGATTTATGTTGAGTCTGAACACTCTGCAATAAGCGCAGCTATAGGTGCAAGTGCAGGTGGCGTACGTTCTTACACAGCAACAGCATCTCAGGGTCTTGCCTTGATGCACGAGATTGGTATGAGACCTTCGGATCCTTCGGAAATGGAAGATACAGCTCGCAGTTGGTTCGCTGAATTTGGGAAGCCTGTGCTACTCAAAGGAGGGCATCTTCAGGGAAATCAACTGATCGATGTCTTGTTTGACGGGG
>CAZXTQ010000075.1:0-6224 GCA_964643595.1 uncultured Methanosarcinales archaeon | reverse complement strand
TTCAGAAGTTATTTGAAAATCACGCTTGAGGGATTTTCATCCATATTGTTAAACAATCTGCTGAAGAATATTTTTTTCTTTTCACCATCTTATCTCTCTGCACTGCCTTATTGCCCTGCTTTCAAACTTTTGTACATCTTCCTTAGATTTAAAACCTTTTTCTGACATCATTTCTAGAAACTCTTCAAATACCTGTGCTGTTGCGCGTACATCTCCCATCGCTCTGTGCGCCTGTTCATTCTCTATGTCAAAATATTGGCAAAGACAGCTTAGCCTTTTGCTATGAAGATCTGGCAATAATCTGTTTGCAAGTTTTCGCGTGCATAATTTCTCGTTTGACAGTCCTGAACCAAGGAATTTTTCTGCATTTACTTGCAGGAATCCGTAATCGAATGTTGCATTATGTGCTACTATCACACTATTTCCAAGAAAATCAAGAAATTCAGGAATCACTTTATCAATTGTCGGTGCATCAGCGACCATAGAGTCATCTATGCCTGTTAATCGTGTGATAAAGCTGGGTATGTGTGTCTCGGGATTCACCAATGATTGGAATTCGCCGACAACTTTACCATCAAGGAACTTGACTGCTGCTATCTCGGTTATTGCATGTCGATTCTTCGATAAGCCAGTCGTCTCGATATCAACTACAGTATATTCGGTACTTTCTATCCTCAACACCTCTTTTTTATAAAATACTCACTTAGCAAGTTCTTTCCAGTTCCGTACATACTCTCGATATTTCTCATCGAAGATATTTCGAGGAGTAACCGTCAAGTCAAGCTCGTCAAACAGCTTCTGGATCTCGAGTAGAGCGTAGCCTTTTCCTTGTATTGTTGTCATCTTCTCTATTTCAAATATGTATCCATACCCTCGATTTGAATCAAGGCAAACTGTGAATCCTTTCCATTCAAACTTATGTCTTTTGCGGAACCATTTGATTTTTGTTTCGTATCCCATCTCTGAGAACATCATTGATAGTTTTCCAAAGTCTTCCCTGTTGAAATTTACAGTTATTTCTTCGCGAGCATCATCATGCATATTTCCTTTCTTTAGCCATATCTTAGAGTATTGCGAGTTTTTCTGCAGTCGTATGTCTGCAGGTGCATCAAAGTAGTGTGTTTCCTGATCATCTGTGCTGACCAGCATCGCGTTGCTGTTGAAGAATTCAAGTAATGATTCGTATTTCTCTTTTGTTATAAAGCTCCTTAGCTCTGCCTCTACCCGTCCCATTTTCTGACCTCCTTTACACCCTTTTTTTCAATATGGTCAGATATTTCTCTGTATATATAATTTACTTTAAGGTAGTCATTAGATTTATATAGTGAGCTTAGATATTGTTTTCTCGACAATCTTTTTTATCTCCTGTTTCTTGTTATAATTCAATTGTGTGCAGTCGTATATTTGAATATATTTTGATCTTATGCCGCAGAATCGGAGTATGGCTAACTGCATCACGCGTTTTGGTGACCTGAATATTGTGTAGATGAATCTTTTTCCTCCGCTTGTCACAAATACTGTTGCAGTCCGAGGCTTCAGAAGTCCTACTGGTCTGCCTCCGACATACTTGAATGCAAAATGAGAGACGAACACCCTGTCTATAAATCCTTTAAGTATTGCAGGCATAGAACCCCACCACATAGGATAGATGAATATAATGTGGTCAGAATCAAGTATCTTTTTTTGTATCGTCTTGTTCTCAGCCGAGACTTCTCGGTTGCCTGTAGTGTAATGCTCTGTCTCATGAAGTATGGAATCATACTTCATTTTGTAGAGATCAAGAACTTCATAAGATATATTTTTATTTTTCAGGTTTTTCTCAACTTCAGAAAGAACATGTGCATTATGTCCGTCAGTTTCAGGATGTGCATAGATTATGAGTGTCTTCATGATACCACCTCGTAAACCCAACATATGACCGCAAGCATTATAAATTCTTCTCATATAATCTTTTCATATAATCTATACTCAGAGGTGAAAAATCAATGATCACACAGTTAAGAGGTGCTGTCTTTGAAGCTCTAAAACGTGAAGAAGAAACTCTTTCTATGTATGAGCGTTTCACTAAGGAAGCCAAAGACAAGGCGCTGCAGGATTTTTTCATTGCCCTGTCTAATGATGTCAAGACAGATATACACATGATGAAGAATCTCAATCTCCATTCTATTGTCAAATTTGGTCTTTCGATAAAGTTTCAGACCCGAACTTGTTCTATTGATGAAAAGAACATTGCGACCATTCATGACAAAGCAGGAGCGAAGGAGATATTGAAGCTGGCTATAGATGAGATAAATGCAGACATAGAGTATTATGAGCACATAGCTGATCACGCTCTTTTCCCTGAGGTCAAGAGGTTGTTCCGCATAATTGCTGACAAGGAGCTGGATCATAAGTGTAAGCTTAAGGCGTTGCAGGATCTTATCGAATAATCTTCTCTGCGAGTTATTTCTCGTTTTTGATTGTATGTATTTGTCAGTCGCTCTATAATTTTATATACCTCTGAAACTTTTTCAAAAACATGACTTACAACAAGATAGTCCAAGAACTTGAACAGCTCGCCGACCCAAAACAGGCAACACTTTTTCAGGGTTTCTTCAAGACAGGTAAAGGACAATATGGTGAGGGCGACATATTTCTGGGTATCAAGGTGCCTGAACAGCGTAAGGTTGCAGTGAAGTACAAAGATGTATCTCTTACCGAAGTGCAGAAACTGCTCAAGTCAAAGATACATGAACACCGTCTTGTTACTCTGCTGATACTGGTGGGTAAGTTCCAGAAAGCAGATCCATCAGAAAGACTATCGATATTCGATCTTTATCTGAAAAATACCAGGTATATAAATAATTGGGACCTGGTAGACCTTTCTGCCCCTTACATCGTCGGAACATACCTTCTTGACAAAGACAGGAACATACTTTACACACTGGCAAAATCAACTCTGCTCTGGGAAAGACGAATCGCAGTTCTTGCCACGTTCACATTCATAAGGAATGATGACTTCAAGGATTCTCTCAAGATTGCAGAGATGCTTCTTCACGACGATCATGATCTTATCCATAAGGCTGTCGGTTGGATGCTGCGCGAGATAGGCAAGCATGACCAGTCTACTGAAGAAAAGTTCCTGAAAAAACACTATAAGGCAATGCCAAGGACGATGCTGCGTTATTCTATTGAGAAGTTCGACGATAAGAAGCGTAAGTTCTATATGAATAAATGATCATCTGAGTTATCAAACACCTAATTCCAGATCAGTCTTTCCATATGGTTCTTTCTTGTTCAGCCACCATACTCCAATATATACAAAAGGGGTATCAAGAAGGGCAAGAAGTATCTTTATCATCCATAAAGGTATTATCAAAGAAACTACAAATACTGCATCCCACATCGGTGTTGTGCGATAGAATGCGATGAACATGAATATTGTGCTGTCGAGCAATTGGCTGACTATTGTTGATGCATTGTTCCTGAACCATAAGAATCTACCAGATGTCTTTCTTTTCCAGAACTCGAATGCCCATACATCATGAAGCTGAGCAATGACAAAAGCAATGATGCTTGCTATAGTCATTCTGAGCGATACTTTGAACACGGAATTAAATGTTTCATCATTTATTGATCTTGCTGATGCTGGCAGATAGATTGCGATTGTGATTGTCAATATCATCAGCAACATGCAAACAGCACCTATGGCTATGAATTCCCTGACTTTTTTCTTTCCGTAGACTTCTGCTATGATGTCTGTTGTCAAAAAAAGTATCGGAAACACTATGGTCCCTGCAGACACACTAAGAGTATTGAAGAATGTCATAGGTATCTCTCTTCCGCCGAGTATAAGAACCAGATGCTTCAAAGGATAAAGCAAAGGAAAGAACAATACATTCAAAGGTGAAGCAAACACTCCTGGCAGATTTATGTCTACAATCTTACTGCCTAGTACATTGGCAAGTATGAGACATGCTACAAAGATGCCGAGAAGAATACTTGTCTTCTGTCCTTTTGTGAGTCTCATGCCAGTCATTCAACACTTCAAACTAATAAAAATTATCTAGTCACCAGATAATGACGTAATTAGCTCAGAAACCCTGTTAACCAAGAGACCTTAACAAAAATGAGCACTACTGCCATTATTGAGCTAAACAAATACGAATAGTTTATTCAGATTTCACAATCGCACGGTTCGGAAATCT
Organism: uncultured Methanosarcinales archaeon; assembly: GCA_964643595.1. GTDB lineage: Archaea > Nanobdellota > Nanobdellia > Woesearchaeales > UBA11576 > JABMQF01. The sequence continues at coordinate 2,037 of CAZXTQ010000075.1, read as the reverse complement.
GTGAATTATGCAGACAAAGCGTAGCATATATTTACAGCATATTTACAGTATATTTACGGTCTAACCTACTTAGCACATACTCTGTAAAGCAAATATTATAAACTAATTCTTCTGATAAGGATATATGAAACTCTATTTTGCTCCAGAAGAATGGAAGTTCGGTGATTTCGACCTGATAGAAAAAGATGGTAAACTATTCTGTATTTTCATCAAGCGAGCAAAGACTGTTTCAGCAAGACAGTCAGAGCAAGGCAATAGCTATGGTCTTGCGTCAAGCGAAGATGGTTTGAAATGGAATTTCGAAGGAGAAATCAAAAGAACCAATCCCGATTCTGCATGGGACAGCGGAAGCTTATGGTCTATGTGCGTATTCCGTTACGAAGATAAGTTTGCTATGCTGTATTCGGGAGTATCGACGGAAGAATCTGACCCTCATCCTTTCCAGCAGTTCGGCCTTTCATTTTCAGACAATCTGAAAGATTGGACAGACCACAAAAACAATCCGGTAATCACTAACAAAGACACAGGTGATTTCTACCATCCAAAAGAAAAAAACAAATTTGCCTGGCGGGACCCAACAGTCTACACCATAGACAACACACACCATTGTATATTTGCAGCAAAAGACAAAAGCAAAGACTATGAAAATAGTGCCTGCGTTGCTCATTTCACGTCGGAAAATCTGACTGGCTGGACAATCAAAGAACCCATATTCACACCAGGCAATATCTGGGAGTTAGAAACACCCCATATAAATGATATTGAAAGTAAATTCTTCCTGACTTTCGGAACCTACCCGTTCAAGCAGCCTGAAGATGGTGTAATTATTCGTTACGCAACTGCAGATTCTTTTTTAGGATCTTACACAGAGCCAGACAACAACTCTTTAGCTCCGACGATGTGTTTTGCAGAACGGATCATCAGGTTCAAAGACAATCTTCTACTCTACCATTGGATTCGTGACAAGCACCAGGGAAAGCTCCAGACATATCTCGCTCCACCAAAAGTCGTAGATAAACAGGGTAATCATCTCTTGCTTAAAAAACATCCAGAGCTGGACAATTTTTTTTCATTATCAAAAGAAGCAGATATGATCAAAGAAGTATCACAGGTAAAAAATAAAAGATTGAGATTCAGCAGGAACGTGAATTGTGAAAACGTCACGCTATCCCTAAGATGCAAAGATGAAAAATATTCTAAAAATATCAGTTTCACTAAAAAAACAGGAGGTCTCAGTGTTAAAGACACAGGACTTGACAGCACAATTCATGACTATCGCACCATACCAATTGCATTGGAAGAAAGCTGTTCTGTAGAGCTCTTCATCGAAGACAGGTTTTTAGAAGTATATATCGATGGATATTTTGTCTATTCTGTGATTATGGAGTCTTATCTCCACAACATAGATAGTGTAGAATTGGAATGATAATAATTCGAAAAAAATAATTATCAGATTTCTTTCAGTTTCTTTGGTTATTCTTACTGTTCGTCTTCTGGTGCGTCCTCTTCTGGTGCCTCTTCAGATGAAGCTTCCTCTGCAGGAGCTTCTGCTGGTGCGGAACCGTCAGACTTGGCTATGTTCTGTGCCTGCTTGCCACGCTCTGTCTCAACGACGTCGAATGTCACACGGTCGTCCTCATTGAGCATCATGCCCTGCGGGACCTGTGTGTGGTGCACGAAATAATCTGTGCCATCGTCGCCCTGTACGAAGCCGAAGCCTTTCTGGGCATTGAACCATTTTACTTTTCCTTCCATTTTTCAATCCTCCTCTAGGATCAATACTTGGAGAAAGAGGGTACTCGATTACTCGTTTACTCAACTTTACTCTTGTACTAATGCTAGTGATGCACCCTGCTAATTATAATGAATATATAAAGGTTACGAGTATACGTATGTAATAAGTCCGCCGCATAAAGTGAATATGTGCCGCCTAGCGCAGTTAACGGATAGTTTATTCAGATTTCACAATCGCACGGTTTAGAAATTAGTGAATTATTCTGACGGAGCGCGGCATATATTTACCGTTTAGCTGATTTA
>CAZXTQ010000074.1:3283-6235 GCA_964643595.1 uncultured Methanosarcinales archaeon | reverse complement strand
GCCGTGACGACGTAGGTAAGTTTGTTCCTATCTACATAAAGCAGGGGATTCTTGAAAAGGATCCGTTCCAGACTCTTGACCAGACTGGTGTGGGTCAGTTGGTGAAGACTGCGATAGAGAAAGGTCGTTCCACCAGACCTGACATCAAACTAGGTATTTGCGGCGAGCATGGCGGTGAGCCAGCATCTGTCGAGTTTTGCCATCGTGTAGGTCTTAACTACGTAAGTTGTTCTCCTTTCCGTGTTCCTATCGCAAGGCTTGCAGCTGCACACGCCGCATTGAAAGAGAAGAATGGTAAGTAGAGATGAGGTAATACCAGAAAAATAAAATATTTTAAAAATAATTTTTATTTTTTTAACTTTTTGTATTTGTTTAGCTTTTTCTGGCAGTGCTGCCGCCGCGCATCGCGTGTCTTCCAAAAAGAAATTCCAAAAGGGTTGCACTTCAGGTATGTAATAAGTCTGCTGCATAAAGTGAATATGTGCCGCCTAGCGCAGTTTTTGGATAATTTATTCAGATTTCACAATCGCACGGTTCGGAGATTGGTGAATTATTCAGACGGAGCGCGGCACATATTTACCGTCTAACTGAATTATTGCATACCACTTTAGTCATATTACGCAATGTTCGCATAGCGACCAAAGTCTAATTCGTTTGTTAGCAACCAACTATGCTGTAGCCGCGTGGCAGTGCTGCTAAAATTGAGCTAAACAAATACAACTTTTTGTATTTCTTTTTTCTTAGCACAAATTATTATGAAGCATAGACTTTCCAGCTTTCTGTATCTTCTGACATCTGGTGTCTGTAGTTTCTGCTTAGCGCAAGAAGTGAAGAGTATGGTTTTTTGAGATAGTGTGCTACTGCGCCTGTAAGGCCGTTGACTCCTCGTGAACAGAGTGGGTTGTCTACTTGTGCAGGGTCTCCCATGACTATTATCTTGCACCCTTCACCTGCACGTTCTATTATTGTCTTAACTTCGTAGGGTGTCCAGTTCTGTGCTTCGTCGAGTACCAGTATCACGTCTTTGAATGACCTGCCTCTCATGAATTCTGAGTATGTCATCTCTACTGCTTCCATGTTTCCTGGTAAGTGTCCGCCCGCAATCTTCTGTTTGCTTGACTTCTCTGGACGTGAGTCTCCGTAATCGTTAGGAAATCTTGGGTGTAGGAGCATATGTTCAAAAGGTATCAGTTCTCCAAGTACTGATAGTTTATGTGCATCTATGTATGAACCAAGGTACGGTTTCATTTTCATGTACAGGTCTCCTGGCAGTGCTCCGACATCTCTTCTTTTTCCACCGAGTATTTCGTTAGGTTTAAGGATAACTAGTTGATTGTACCTGCCTCCTTTTCTTTCAGGAAGCCCTCTTTTTTCTCTTATTTCTTTGTCATACCAGAGTATTTGGTCTACTGATGCTGCATAGCTCATTATGGTCTTTCCTGATCCTTGTTTGCCGCATATTATCGCTAATGATATATCGTCGTTGAGGAGGAGCCGTTGCATTGCAAAATATTGTTCCATGTCTAAAGGTTTTATTCCTAGTATGTTATCCCTGACATATTGGCCTGCACGTATGGTCTTTGCATTGCCTTTTTCTGGCAGGATGAGTTCTACGCATCCATTGGTCGCTTCGACTATTCTAGTCCTTGCGCTGTTCCATTGTCTGTCGAATACGACTTGTGCGTATTGGAATCTTCCTTGTCCTGTCTGGAACTTGATGAACTGTTCTGGATATAGCTCTCTTCCGAGAATATCCATGGCATCATCGATTGAGATCTTATGTCCGTTCTGTTGGAGTTCTGCATGTAGGTGTTCATTTCCTAGTATCATTCCTTCATTTACGATGTCAGTATTTACTGTGAGGAATCCAGGGTCTTCGACGATCATCCCTCTGCCTTTGAACTTAAAATGGTGTGAAGCATCCAGTGTCATGACTGTTGGTTTTTTATCTTCACTACACCATATTTTTCGTACACGGTCTTCCAGGTCTGTGACTGAAAATGAGGTTGTGTCTGATTTGTGTCTGTCTATGAATGCTATGTCCAGACCTGTTGAGTATTCGCATATTGTCACTCCTTCAGCGACTTTTTTACCAGCTTCTGTCACTGCATTTTCTGGTTGGAATTTTGTGTGATCAAGCCGTTTTAGCCGGTCCAATACATCTTCTGCGCCTTGGCTTTGTTCTTTTGTCTTTAGCTTGTCGAGTGTTTGGACGAATGGCAGAGGTACCACTACGAGGTTCTTCTCATCGTATTCTGGGCGTTCTAGTTTTTTGAATGCTTCTGGTCCGCCGAGCTGGTATACGTCAGCAAGCGGTATGAATACTTAGTGGTATCGTTTCAATTTAGGTTCCTCTATTATCCAAATGCGTATGTAAGTATGTTGTAATCGTTATTTTGGATATTTCTTCTGCCGGTTATGGTGCCTTGTGTGTTTACTTCCTGGCAGATTATCTTACCTTTTCTTCGTAGAAGGTCGGGATAATTTCTGGGGTGGTTTCTTGATGCATCGATTATCTTTCGCATTAGCGTGCTTTGTCCTGTGTAGGGGGTATTTTTTTGGAGGACGTTTTCTAAAAGAGGATCCACACCAATCCTCATTTCACATAATTTTTCATAGATTTGTGATTCTCTGCATGCTTCAACTGCTTTTTCAAGTCCTTGGTGGGCTTGTTTGATTTCTTGTATGGCTCTTTCCTGGTCAGATCCTGCGTCTGTCTCGAAATTCCTGAGAGAATCAAGCAGGGAGTAGCTTACGAAAAGTCCAAGTTCGTCAGAATCAGATATGTATGCGCGAAGTTTATCTATGAGGGTATATAATTGCACGTCATCAGATTTTTTTCTTCTTTTTTTCACCTTTTTAGGTATGTGAAAATATTATTTAAAACTATTCTAGTAACAACAGGGTGACAACTGGCGCAGCATAATGAAAAATTTTTAAATGACAAGGTAA
>CAZXTQ010000074.1:0-3273 GCA_964643595.1 uncultured Methanosarcinales archaeon | reverse complement strand
TAATCCACACTATTTATTATCAAATGGGGTGGTAAAGATAGTGAAGATTGGTATTATTGGTGGTTCTGGATTGGATGATCCGGATATTCTTAAGGATTCTAAAGATACTGAAGTTTCAACACCGTTCGGCAAGCCGAGTGCTCCGCTAAAAGAAGGGAAGATTGGTGGTGTTGATGTAGCTATTCTTGCAAGACATGGAAGACAGCACACTATTCCGCCTACGCAGGTGAACTACAGAGCAAACATTGATGCACTTAAGAGAGCAGGCTGTACTCACATAATCGCAACTACTGCTGTCGGTTCTCTGAAACAAGAGATAGGTAGAGGTCATTTTGTGATTCTTGATCAGTTCATCGACTTCACCAGACTAAGAAAACTCAGTTTCAGTGATGAGTTTGAACCGAACACTCCAGTACACACTCCTACTGCAGATCCTTTCGACGAGAAACTTCGAAAGATTCTCGTAGACACTTGTAAGAGTCTCAACCTAACACATCACGAGAAAGGGACTGTGGTTACGATTGAAGGTCCGCGTTTCTCGACCAGAGCAGAGTCTCACATGTTCAGGCAGTGGGGTGCCGATGTCATCAACATGAGCATTGCTCCTGAGTGCGCATTGGCGAACGAAGCAGGCATACCTTACGCAGCAATAGCTATGTCGACGGACTATGATTGCTGGAAAAATGATGAAGCTCCAGTTACGTGGGAAGCGGTATTGGAAGTTTTCAAAGAGAACGTTAGCAAAGTTACAAAGCTTCTTACTGAAGCTATACCTAAGGTGAACTGATTAACATAAGCAAAATCCTGACCGTAGCAACCTGCTTGAGCACGCTGTCTGTTTGTCCTATGTCGTGCGTCGGTGGCACAGGAGTTTTCCAAAGGAAAACGGAGGGGGGCAGGATTTTGTGTCAAGAAGTTGATGGAGGAGAAAAAATGGGAATCCCTGTAGAGTTCTGTCCTGATCTTGCACTCCGCGATTATACTGAGTTTGAGAAAGGCAATAGAAAAGAGCATGAATGCATTCCAAAAGTGCTTGAGTCCGGAGCCATTCATGAATTTCTTAAGAAAGGTCAGCGTATGTATTATTTCTCTGATGATCCTTTCTGGTCGAAGGGCGAGATGCCGCTCTGCACGACGTCAGGAGATCAGAAACTGAGTAGACCGCTCGCAAGTATAAAAATGCTTGAAGCGACTCATTTTCTAGACAAGGAAGAAGTGTGGACGAAAGGAAAATATAAGATAATTGAAGTTTTTGATGTGGGCAATCCAAAGATGAATTTTGAAGGACTTAAACGGGTGAGATGAAATGGACGAGATAAAATCTAAGATAAGGACTATACCAAATTTTCCAAAAGAAGGGATTATGTTTAGGGATATTACTACTCTGTTGCAGGATGCGAAAGGGTTCCGCAAGGTAATCGATGAGTTTGTTCAGAGATACACAGGAGCTGATATCGACGTGATTGTCGGTCTTGAAGCGAGAGGTTTTATCCTGGGAGGTGCGATTGCTCACCAGCTCGGTAAGGGTTTTGTTCCTATCCGCAAAGCAGGCAAGCTGCCTGGCAAAATAGAGTCTCACGAGTACACGTTGGAGTATGGCACTGACAAGATTGAGATGCACATCGATTCGATAAGCAAAGGTGACAAGGTTCTCGTCGTTGACGATCTGTTAGCTACCGCGGGTACCTGTTTGGCTGCTGTGAGTCTGATCGAGAAAATTGGAGGGGAGATTGTTGAATGTGCAATGATTGTTGATCTGCCTGACATTGGAGGTAGAGAAAAATTGGAGCGTAAAGGCTATAAGGTATTTTCATTAGTCAGTTTTGAAGGTGAGTAATTTTTTTATTCTGTTTATTTTAGATTCTATTCCTTTTATTCTATCTATAACAATCAAAGGATACTCTTGGTATCCATTTTTATCAAGAATTGTCCTTTTTTTAGCATAATAGCTTTTCATAGTCTCCCCTTTCTTTTGTCCATAGTTTATAGGTGGGTGAAATTCAACAAATACTTTACGTTTTATAAAAAAATCAACGTGGCAACGTTTTATCCTAAAATGTATGTTTTCACCTTCACGAGGGTTTATCATCAGGCCTTTTTGAACAAATATCTCACAGACTTTTCTTTCACTATCTGAATCAAATAAACAGTTCATGTATTCATAAGGATAGTTATTTCTTCTGCTTTCCAGAGCCAACAATGCTAAGGGGTGAAGTTCATGAGCGCGTTTAGACATTTCTTTCAACTGATTAGGATGTTGTTTCATGCAGCTCAAAGCAGCGTTTTTTTGATGGGTTTTGAAAGTTCCCTTGCGCTTCAAGGTATCATGCGCTTTTCTCATGTTTTGTCGCGAGTGTTCTGGGTTAAGTTCATGTAATCTCTTTGCCATATTTGAAAAGTATTCTTTATTGCCTTTGAGTTGTGCTGCGCGTATTAAACCCTGTTCACGACCATATTTTTTCCCAAGTTTATAACCTATTAGGGGATGTTTTTTCTGGGCAATTTTACCTGCTTTACTGTATAAATCTGGATGTTTCAGTATTGCTTTCTTTTGGTTTTGTTTAGCCACTATACAAAAACAATACCATTTTATCGAACCTTTAATATGTCTTGTTCCAAGAGGTAGTTTTAGTTTCTTAGAAATATTTTCTATAGACTTGCCATTATTTAGCATATTTTCTACTTTTGAGCGTATTGTGATATGTTTTTTATCTTTGTTCATTGATAAATAATAAGTGAGAGAGATATTTAAACTTTAAGCAGATGCATGTCCAGTGTCCTGTGATTCGTAAATTTTACGACGAGAAATTAAGCGGGGCTTATTCAATAACGTATCATCTCTTTCTTCTTGTTCAGCAATTTCACGACTTCGATATCTCCACCTACATGTCCGAATGCTGAGTGATATATCAAGACTTCAGCAACGATAGTCATCAATAGTATCAGAACAATGACAATATTAGAAGCGTAGAGTTCTGTGAACACGACGCTGAATATTGTGTATGAATAGAACAATAATCTTGTGAAGAATATCACGAATATTGTGTAGTTGTCATTGGTGAACATCTGTACTTGTTTGTGTTTTGGCGCGCGGAGCATCAATGCAAAGAGTATCACTATGGCCCAGAGCATGAATAGCTCTTCTGCTTTTGTCAGCTTGAGGATGTCTTCTGCAAGGTTGACTATGCTGAACAGCACGAGCATTGCGAGGTAAGCGAACGGCCTCGTCGATTGACATGCGGCAGCCCTCGACCGCCTGCTCGAAGCTCGTGA
>CAZXTQ010000073.1:0-6516 GCA_964643595.1 uncultured Methanosarcinales archaeon | reverse complement strand
CTTGAGCCTTCTTCCGACAATAAAATGTCCTGCAGGAATATGTATGGCTATAGCAGACACAATGCCAATCATCGACGAGATACTGCTGTTCTTCATAACAGCATTTGTTATAGCATTATCTGAAGGACTGCTATACATCTGGTTTGAAAGGAAAGAAAAAGGCGAATCAGGGAATAAGAAAAAGAAGTCACACGGATGGTTGTTGATTATCATGTTGATAGGAACAGCAGTAATGATAATGACCGCATTATCGTCAATACTGAACATGGACTCATACCACATACTTGCTTACCTGTCACCAGTCTTAATCAGCGGAATGATACTTGCATTCGTTCTGATGACAAGACACGAAGATAAAAGACCTCCAACACCACCTTCAAACATACACGTAAGAATCACTGAAAAAGTCAAAATATTAGAAGGTGATATCTGCGAGACAATAAAGAAAAGTGCAGACACATTAGAACAAGGTGAAGAAACCTTAGAGAAGCACCTGAAAAAAAGCTGGAAAACCAGCTGGAAGAAGCTTGGTGCGCAAGAACACCAAGCAGTAATAGGTTTTAGCAATACTTGGCAAAATATATCCCGAGAATATCATGATGCAAAAAGAACAATCTCAGAATACATCTCAAAACAAGCTACTAAAATAGCTCGTGCGCGCAGAGAGGGTAAAAGAAAATCTGAGGTTGCACAACAAAAAAAAGAAGAAGAAAAAAGACACAAGAAATCAGAAGAACTCAGGCAGAAAGAGCTGCTAAGGAAAGCGCAAGAGGAAAAGCTGCGCGAGAAACCACCTAAGGTGCACTACCAGAACCCGACATTCAGTATTGTGGTCGGAGAAGACCTGCCCAAACCTCCTCAAGCACCTAAAGAAACCTTGATGAAACGGTTCAAGAAAGCGTTATTTGAACCAGCACCTACCAAGAAAAAAGAAAAACCAACAGCAAAACCAAAGAAAGCAGAAAAGAAAGAGTCTCTTGTTCCAAAACCAAATAAAATACAAAAACCAAAGAAAATACAATCACTACTAAGCAAGGTAGTAAAAAATATCAGGATTAAGAAGAAAAAATCTCATAACAAAGAAATGAGAGTGTTTGAAATCGAGATAGCACAAACTCAGAAGAACATTGAATGGTTACAGAAAGAAAAGAAACGGTTGCGGAAGAAAGTATCTGGTTCGCGAGATAAAGATCGACGAAAAAAACTAGCAGAAACAGAAGTCTACCTTGCAGTCATGCAGAAGAAACTTGCGCGGATGGAGAAAATACATAAGAGAATATCATCAAAAAAATGACTAGTGACCTTTACTTATTATGATATCTGTGACGAATGATTTAAAAATGAAAGCGTATTAGGCAATAAAATGGAAGATAACCAAGACGTGAAAAGCCAGTGTATATTCTGTCAGATAATAGATGGAAAAATACCATCCAGACGCGTTTATGAAGATGATATATGTGTAGCCATACTAGATATCAATCCAGCAAACCCTGGGCACGTACTCATACTTCCTAAAGAACACCACCCTATAATGCCCCTGATGCCTGAAGCAGACGCAGCACACATGATGCAAGTCGCAAAGAAAGTATCACAGGCAATGATAAGAGGGATGAAATCACAGAGCACCAACATATTTGCAGCAAACGGCTCTGCAGCAGGACAAAAAGCACCACACTTCATGATCCATGTGATACCACGTAATCAAGGTGATGGAGTAACCTGCTTTGATCTTATCAAGAATGATGTGATGCCAGAAGACCAGCAGAAACTCATGGCAGCAATAGGCAGCAAAGTAGCAGAGCAGTTCGGCATAGCAACACCGCACAAAGCGCAAGAACCTGAGCAGAACAATTCAGTTGAACCCCTGCCAGACCCTGACAATCACCCTGCAGACCAAGAAAATACAAGTGCTTCTTTTGACATACCTGAACCCCATGATGATACTTATGATTCCGACGAAGTTGAAGATAAAACAAAAAAGAAATTCGACCTTGACAAGATAGGAGGACTATTCAAGTAATATGGCCTGCAGACTATGCGAAATGATTGAAGGGAAAGCACCCTGCGCCCGAATATATGAAGATGATAAAGTAGTCGCTTTCCTCGCAGAAAGACCCGCCACTATCGGACACATCATAGTCGCTCCGAAACAACACCTCCCCATCTTCGAAGCACTGGATGACGAACTCGTCGAGCATGTCAGCGCAGTCGCGAACAAGATCTCTATCGCAGTTTTTGAGGCAATCAAGTGCGAAGGCACAAACATGCTGATACATAACGGACTTGAAGCAGGACAGGAAGATCCTCACTTTAGCGTTAATGTGATCGCGCGCAAGGGCGGAGACGGCTTATCATTTGAGTGGATGCCCAAGCAAGTCACAGAAGATGAACTAGGAACGATTGAACTGCAACTGAAAGAAGAGCTTTCCAAGAAACAAGTTCCGGTCGCAGCAACAGTGACAAATAAAAAACAGGAAACCGTTCCTGATGAAGATATTCCTAATGACTCTAAAAACGAGTCAGAACCTGAAGAAAAAGAAGAGAACTACCTGATAAAGCAGTTGAAAAGAATGCCTTGAAATTCTAATCACAGTTAGGAATCACTTCAGACTTTACAGTCACATCATGACAGAAATTATAGCCTGAAGAACCAGTCTTCTTGAGTTTAGGCACGAACTTAGCCTGAGTTATTGCACCTGTATCTCCGCTGTCATAATACCCTCTAAGCTCAGCAGCAGCACCCTGAGCTATATTTCCTGAACCGATAGACTCATTCTTATAGAAACCAGAATCACCATAAACCATAAGCTGAAAATCATCAACATCAGTCCCTGCATTCTCAACAACAGCAACGATCTCGCTGGTTGCAGCATCCCTGCAGAACTGAGGATTACCATCAATAGTGACAATCTTTACATTCACATCCCTTGCGCAAGCCATCTCATCATCCTTCTGACTGATAGTCTTCTGGTTATCAGATACCAAGCCCCGCATCATACCAGTAACAACAGCACCTATACCCACGACTACAACGATAAGAAGAACAGCCGCGATAAGCGGAGAAAGTGCTTTCTTAGAGTATAACATAGTTCAATCACATTTAATTTATTCGAAAAAAAAGATAAAAAATAAAAAATTGATTAACAGGTTGCAAAGTCAGTATAACTCAATGCAGCATCTGTGCAGAAAGCCTTGTCAGACCTGCCGACAACCTTTACTCTTGGCACGATCTTGACCTGCTGAAGAGTTCCTATACCTGCACCATAGACCATAGTGAAAGCTTCGGTTGATCCTGCGGTGAATACAACTGCATTATCAGTTATAACAGTATCATTCGCCTCGAAACCGCCAGTTCCAAAGAACTTGACCTGTAAGTCATCTATTGTTGCAGAACCTGAATTCTCAAGCGTGAAGTTGATTGTCTTTGAAGCAACATCATGGCAGATCCTTAACTCATCGCCAACTGTAGGTACGTTGAGCATTACTTCTACTCCGCACTTCATGTCTGAAGCCTTCTCTGTTATTGTCTGCTTATTCTCGGTAACGTAGTTCCTGACTATGCCAGTAACGACTGCACCAATTCCCACCACGACCACAATCAGCAAAACTGCTGCAATCAGTGGAGAGAGACCTTTTTTGGAATTCCTAATATTCATGTCTTCTACACCTCCTCATTGGTATGTTGTACAATTATTGGGTATAGACTCAATCTCTACACCTGAATCAGAGCAATAGGCGTGCTCTGTAACACCTGGTAAATTGATTCGCGGCACAATCTTAACCTGCCTGAATCCGCCTGTAACCTCAGGATCATAACTCATATTCACTAAAGTATTACCACCCATCCTAAGAGTGCCATTAAGCACAGAATCATTTTTGTATATTCCTTTAGTTCCTACAATACGCACCTGGGCATCAAGCACATCAGTAGTTCCCGTGTTCTCTATAAGGAAGTTAAGCATTGCAAGATTGTTATCATCAGGATGAGTACCATTACATATCTGGTAGTTCTGATTTATTATAACCAGCTCGATACTGGTATCCCTACCACACTTGATACCTTCTTTTTCAACATTGATAGTAGCTTCACCCTCGGTCATGAAATTGCGAACAAGAGACATCACTGCAGCACCGATGCTGACAACTATGACTACAAGGAGAACTGCTGCTATAATAGGAGAAATTGCTCTTTTGCCTCTTAACAACATATACTACCTCTTTTTAGGTGATTAATAACCATTTAATAATGGAATTATCGGGCTTTTAGTATTTAAAACTATTGGTTTTAGGTATGTAATAAGTCAGCTAGATAGTAAATATATGCCGCGCTCCGTCTGAATAATTTGCCGATCTCTAAATCGTGCGATTGTGACCTCGAAATAATAATCCAATGACTGCGCTAGGCGGCACATATTCACTTTATGCGGCAGACTTATTACATGCAGTTTTAGATGGGTGAAAGAAGCTGTAAATAAAGATTTCAGCAAAGTGAGATATCAACGAACTTTAACTGTGCTTCAGAGCAGAAAATCTGATTACTCTCACCAGTAATCTTTTTCTTAGGAACTATCAAGACCTGTTCGACATTGCCGACACTTGGAGTGTAGTATGCCTCATAATTTGAGACTGCCTGACCTGGTGCAAGACCTTGAGTTATTATACTATCATTCTGAGCAAAACCAGTATCGCCAAAAACCTTCAACTGGAATTCGTCAACAAACATAGAACCCGTGTTCTCAATAGTGAAGTTTACGTAGTTACTTCCAATGCAGATCATGAAATCATCCATATATGTAGGCACGTTTATCTCAACATTAGTAGAACATTCAACATCTGTAGAAGTCTTCTCTATTGTCTGCTTGTTCTCGCTGATGTAACCTCGCACAATACCTGTAACGACTGCACCAATACCTACAACAACGACGATAAGAAGAACAGCCGCGATAAGCGGAGACAGACCTTTTTTTGATTTTATAATCATGTTAGTAACCATTGATTATAAACTCTTATTTAAATATTGTCTTTGTAATATCACCGACACCACGGCGCTTCTTCAGAATATACTTTCAGCATCACCTACGCAGCGCTACATCAAATTATTTGAGTTAATTTTTAACCGATCAATTGGTTTCATTCTACTTTAACCGAGAACTTCGCTAGGCAGCATAGGTAATGCTTGTTCTTCAAATCCCCAGAAGATTAAACACCACATTACCCCAGAAATAACTCACTATAAACGCTATCAGGAAACTGGGAACAAAAGGGATTCCGTACTTTATGAGTATCTTCTTAACCTTGCCTTTCTTCTTCAGCGCGATGAGCTTTTTTATCTGAGACATCTCAAGACCCAAATCCTTCGGACCACAGATACGCTTCTTGTTCACAACAACATCATTTACGACCCAGTCACCCTCGGTAAGATGTTCTGGCTCGACCCACTTGATCATGCACGCTGCTTCAACTGCTTTAAGATAGATGAATGCGTAGAATGAAATGAAAAGTATTCCTGCAAGAACAACAATAGGTATCCTTATCGTGAAAGGAACCAGCAAAGAGATGAGGAGCAGCAGGAGAGTACCTCCCCAGACAAACCATTTCTGGGTACGCTTCTCTTTGAACCTTTCATTGAAAGACTTGATGAAAGACTTCCTGTTGGCTATTGCAAGATACATGCTGAAGACCAAGCCGAACAGAGCACCGAAAAGGATGATGTTCAGGAAGAATCCTAAAAGGAATGTCTGTATGTTTAGTTGTAGTCCTAATAACGCGCCTAAACCCATCACCATCTTGGAATCACCACCACCCCACTGACCTGTATAAAACATCAACAGAGCAATAAGGAAGAAAGCTCCGAACCCAAGCAATCCCTCTATTATATAATGTGCATCTGCATATATTATAGAGAAGATAACTCTGAGGCCCAGACCTGCAAATATAAGACTATAATTCAGCCAGTCAGGCACCTCCCGAGTCTTGAAATCAGTGTAAGTACCTATCACAAGTGCTACAAGCACGATAAGGAATATTATTGATTCTGCTATCATGTATATAAAGCGCAAAGAGAAACTATATAAATAATTGGTGTTGTTATTCAAGAATAGAAAAAACGCATATAGAAAGGATATGCCAAATACAAGGGGGTAAGTTCTTGCTGGAATTCATAGCCAACCAACTCAAGAAGAAAGGTATCAACCCTAACAAGGAGAAGATGCCAAAGCACGTTGCCATGACAGTCGGAGGACTAGGCAGATGGTCACGGCTGAAAGAAGAAGACCTGAAAGAAGCACACAAAAAAGCATTCAAACGGGTTGAAGATGTAATCCGTTTCCAGTTAGCATTTGACATTCCGATCACAAGCTTATATCTGATAAACTCAAGAGTGAATGAAGCTCCAGACTTCACAGAAATAATGGATGCACTTGCTGAATTCTTTCGGGAGCTACTCAGGAATCAGGATATTTTCAAAAGCAAGATTAAAGTCTCGATATTAGGCAAATGGTATGACCTGCCATCCAG
>CAZXTQ010000072.1:0-6943 GCA_964643595.1 uncultured Methanosarcinales archaeon | reverse complement strand
CATCCGCTTCGACCAGATCATATGGTCCGCCGGCATCGGCTATGGGTGGATCTCCGCCATTAAAAAAATATGTCACGTGTGCAAACTTCTCTGTTTCTGCAACTCTCAATTGCCGTATCTTGTTTCTCCACATCACTTCTCCTATGACTTGAAGCGGTACTTCAGGCGCTAACGCAACTGGCGCTTTTATTCCTTTATCATATTGGGTAAGGCAGACAAAATGCAGGTCCAGGAGCTTATCGCGTTTGAACTTTCTGAATTTTCCCTGGACAAATGCGCGGGTTATCTCCCTTGCCCTGTCTTCCCGAAAATTAAAAAATATTATCGAGTCATGAGGATGAACATAATGCTTGACTTTCATATTTTTTGATAATATGATGGACGGTTTTACGAACTCATCAGTTTCTCCTAGTGAGTATGCGTCTCGAATTGCTTCTTTAGCAGTTTCATAGAACCTGCCTTTGTGGTTGACCATTGCATCATACGCTTTATGCTCTCTGTTCCACCTGTTATCTCTGTCCATCGCATAGAATCGTCCCATCATTGTTGCTATAGAACCGACACCAATTTTTTTCATTTTTCGTTCGAGCAGGTTTATGTATTTAGTAGCGCTCTGCGGCGGTTTATCTCTTCCATCTAAGAAACAATGTACGTAAACGCGCGGAACTTTATGCTTTTTAGCCATCTCAAGAAGTGCAAACAGGTGATCTATGTGTGAATGAACTCCACCATCGCTGAGCAAACCCATAAGATGTAATCTTCCATCTCCTTTGCGCGCGTTCTCCATTGCTTTGACTAATACTTTATTCTTGAAAAAACTACCATCCTTAATAGAATTATTTATCTTAAGTAATTCCTGTGGAACCAGACGACCAGCACCCAAGTGTGTATGTCCTACTTCAGAATTTCCTATGAAACCGCGAGGCAAACCAACATATTGTTGTGAAGCGTGCAGTGTAGTGTGAGGGTTTTCATGCCAATACCTGTTGAAGTTTGGCGTCTTTGCGAGTTTTATTGCGTTATAGCTTCTTGACTTCCGGACTCCCCATCCATCAAGGATTATAAGCATGGCTTTTTCTTTGGTTCTCATCTTATTTCACATTCATTCATTTTCTAATAATTTTAATACTATTCCTTTTACATCATTAGACCTCAAAGCAAAACTGAGACCTTCAAATCCTGTGCGAGAATATTTCAGTGTAGCAATACCCACTATCCGTCCTTCTTTATCTATGAGTGGTCCACCAGAGTTGCCTGAGTTGATTGCAACGTCTGTCTGCAGATAGTATATATCTGCACCATTGACTAATCGTTTTGTATTGCTGATTATGCCTTCTGTTACTGTTGAATCAAAGCCTACAGGGTTTCCGATTGCAATTACATGCTGTCCTACTGTTACTTTATCAGAGTCTGCTCATGGAAGGAAAGGGAAATCGTCTCTTGTGATTTCTAATTTGAGTACTGCGATATCCCACTCTTCATCACGCCCTATTATTCTTGCAACATAATCATTTCCTGATTCTGTCTTGACGTTTATCTTTCTCAGTTCATCTACAACATGCCAGTTTGTGACTACGTATCCTTTGTTGTTGATGAATACTCCGCTTCCTGCTGTTGTAAAGAATCCGTTGCCTTTCTCTCCAATTGTCACAACTGATCGTATTGCATTAGGTATAATTGGGCTGAAGTCTACGCTCGCCTCTTTGAAAGCATCAAGCTGTGCAGAAAAGTCTTTTATCTCTGATAGGCTATCGCTTGTGGATTGCTGTATTGAGTTTGATAGTGCTGTATCGCGCGTCATACTCTGATAGTTGTAGTCTTTGATCTTGTTGTCAAGGTTCACATTAACAGTATCGACACGGGTGTTTACTGCCGCAATATCTCCTCTGACTTCACCTTTGACAGAGTCTATCTTACTCGTCAGAGTGTTTGTCTGTTCTTCAATCCTGTTGGTGAGTTGGTTGAACTGGCTTGTTTGTGTAACAGATAGTTCTGCTATCTTGGTATTATAATCATTTGTGAAGTAGATGAACAATCCTGCAATAGCAATAACTATAACCATATTCAGGTAGATTATATGCCTTGGAGATAAAAAAAAACCTTTCTGTGTAGGATTTGATCTAACCTTCGCGCTTTCATGTGCTCGTGAATGTTTTTCAAGAGTATCTTTGAACTCTTCGACAGCATAGCCTGCACCAACAAGACTTTTTAGTATGGCGTGGTCACTGACTCCAAGAATCTTCTGTGTCCTTATGTAATCTTCAACCTCTTTTTCTACCATTTTCTACAAGGGTAAAATATACGTCATGCCAAGCTCGTGCTTTTATGCTTTGACTGGGAATGCGGCACCTCCCCGTAAGGGGCGTCACCCTCCGCATCCGAACATAAAACAGTTAAAGCACTGCACACACGAGGCAACGACGTATATTATTATCATATATGTCCCATCTTTGCTTTATGACCTAGCTCTTCTTCAATACGCAACAACTGATTATACTTCGCTAACCTCTCACTGCGACATGGAGCGCCTGTCTTTATCTGTCCTGTGCCGAGTGCAACGACAAGGTCTGCTATAAAGGAATCTTCTGTCTCACCGCTCCTGTGGCTGACCATAACTTTCCAGCCGTTGTCCATGGCAAGCTTTGCTGCAGTCTTTGCCTCGGTCAATGAACCTATCTGGTTTACTTTCAGCAATAGAGCATCGCACATTTTCTTGTTGAGTGCCATCTTTATCCTTTCTGGATTAGTCACAAGCAGATCATCTCCGACTATCTGCACTTTCCTTTTTTTAGCTAATCTTGTAAGTTCAGGATATGGTTCAAAGTCATCCTGCTCAAACGGATCTTCTATAGAAAATACATCGTAATGATCCATTATGTTCTCATATAGATTTGTGAGCCTGTTCGAGTCCATCCATTTTCCATCTACAAAGTATTTCTTTTTCTTTGCATCGTAGAATTCTGAGGACGCTGCATCTGTTGCTATCCTTATCAACCCTTCATACCCTGCTTTCTTTATGGAATGGGTCAATATCTTAAGAGCATCTTCTGTTGTCTTGATGTTTGGCGCGAATCCTCCTTCATCTCCCACATTAGTTGAATCTTTACCATACACTTTGCCAATCTCTTTCTTTAATACCTGGTATGTCTCTGCACCCATGCGTAAGCTGTCTGCGAATGTACGGCCTCGAGGGCATATCATGAATTCCTGAAATTGCAGTTTGTTGTCTGCATGCTGTCCGCCATTTATGATGTTCATGCATGGCACGGGCATTACAGTCTTTGTTCCGAGTACTGAATACAATGGCTTGCTTCTGACTGCAGCTGCAAGGCGTGCATTTGCCAAGCTGACACCGAGTATTGCATTTGCTCCAAAGTTTGCTTTGTTATGTGTTCCGTCTGCTTTTATCATTGCATAGTCGAGCGCAGTCTGTTTTCTGCAGTCCATGCCAGATACTACCTTGATTATCTTGGTGTTTGCATTCATCACTGCTTTGCGGACACCTTTGCCGTGGAACCTTGGACCACCATCTCTAAGCTCCAAAGCTTCATGTATTCCTGTTGATGCTCCGCTAGGCACGGCAGCTCGTGCAGTGTGGGACTTAGTAGACAGGTCAACCTCGACGGTAGGATTACCTCGAGAGTCTAATATCTCTCTTGCATGGATTTTTCGAATCTTATAGTCAGTTCTCATTTTTTACCTCTTCTTTTTAACAATATTTTTTTCTTTTTCAACTCTAGAATATGTTCATGTATCAATACGTTCAAGAAAGTAGTCTTCGACGGAAATTTATATTTGTTCTCTGGACGTTTCAGTATATCAGATATCTCCTTTTCCAGTTCGTCATCAATACGTACAACTCCCATACTATACGCCTCTTTGTCTGATTATCGCTGTCCGTCTACAATTTGCGCTCTCTATGTCGCAATCGTACAACACTCAGCTGACTCACAGACTCCATAATTTGTCTGACATGTAACAACGTTTAAATTTGTAACAAATTGTAACTTAATATAACAATTTGTAACAAGACTATTTAAATGTTTTGGTTTCAGAAAAGTTTTTATATAGAACAATGTCCAATCACAAGATGCAAGACCTAAAACCCGGAACTAGACTGCGACACTTCAAAGGAAAAGAATACGAAGTAGTATGCACTGCCAGAGACTCAGAAACATTGGAAGAGATCATTGTCTACAAAGGAATCTACAATTCAGAGGAATTCGGCCCAAACCCGGTATGGACACGTCCTAAGAAAGAATTCTTTGATAAGAAAATAATTGACGGAAAAGAAGTATCCAGATTTAAGATTATAGAGAGTATAGAGAATATAAAATAAAGATTATAGAATAAAGAGTATAGAATAACATGTCAAAAAGATTTAAAAAGACATACATAGAAATTACAAATGTCTGCAATTTAGATTGCGATTTCTGTCCGAAGACCAAAAGGAAACCTGAATTCATGTCTTTAGAGCTTTTCAAAAAAGCTATCAAAGAAGATTTATCTGATGAAATCACTCTTCACATCATGGGTGAACCACTTCTGCACCCAAAAATAAAAAAGATTCTCGATTTTGCAGAAGAAAAAGATATCAGGATCAATCTTACAACAAATGGGACAATAATCCAAGATTACCTGCTCAGCAAAGCAATCAAAAGGATCAACTTCTCAATACATGGAATAATAGCTAATTTTTCAGAAGAAAAACAAGAAAAACATCTTAAAAAAATAATTGAGTTGACCAAGATCACCGAAGAGAAAAGGAAAAACATGATAATAGTATATAGGCTCTGGAATAATAGAGATGTAGAAAGTACAATAAAGCGGATAGAAAAAGAGTTCAACACAAAAATAAAAGAAAGGACCGGTGGTATGAGGATAAAAGATAATGTTTCAATACATTTTGACGATTTGTTTGAATGGCCCAACCCGAAAAACCGAATCAGAAGCGAGACTGGTTACTGTCATGGGCTCGGAACACACATAGGAATTCTTGTAGACGGAACGGTTGTTCCTTGTTGTCTGGATAATGAGGGGGTAATTTCTCTTGGAAACATCAAAGACAATACTATTGCAGAGATACTGAATACTCAGAGAACAAAAGCTATGAAAAAAGGTTTTCAGGAAAGAAAGCTTGTGGAAAACCTTTGCAGAAGATGCACATATATAGAACGCTTTGAAAAATAAGGATACTCCGTATTTGTTTAGCTATTTTTGGCTGTACTGCCACCGCGACGTGTGTCTCTTCCAACAAGCATTTCGAAGTGGGTTGCACTTCAGGAATATTAAGTAATGTTCGCGCAGCGACCAAATACTAATTCTTCGGTTAGCAACCGAGTAGGGTTTAGCCGCGTGGCAGTACTACCATATTGAGCTAAACAAATACGATACTCCTGATTAATTCTTAGCCTCAACAAATAAACGTACCTTTATAACCCCCTGATTATTTCCAAATATAATGGACAATAAAATATCCTTTAAAGATTTGAAATTAATGCCTCAGCTCGAAAAAGCTCTAGCTAAACAAGGTTATACGATTCCGACTCCAATTCAAGCAAAAGCAATTCCTGGTCTGTTGAAAGGCAGGGATTTAATAGGTATTGCACAGACCGGCACAGGTAAGACTGCAGCGTTCACTCTACCGATTCTTCAACTTATGACTGAAAAATACCCCAGGACAATAAGGACTTTAGTAATCACGCCCACAAGAGAACTTGCTGCGCAGATAGGAGAGAGTTTTGCAGCATATGGCGAATTTCTCAGATTCAAGCACACTGTGATTTTTGGAGGTGTAGGCCAGGGAAAACAGGTTCAGGAATTATCTCGCGGAGTAGATATTCTTGTCGCAACACCTGGCAGATTGCTTGATTTGATGAATCAAGGAAAACTAACCCTAAAACACATAGAATTTTTTGTATTGGATGAAGCTGACAGGATGTTAGACATGGGATTTATCAATGATATTAAAAAAATAATAGCGAAATTACCCTCCGAAAGACAATCATTGTTTTTCTCAGCGACAATGTCTTCACAGATCAGCACACTTGCCAAAAGTCTTCTTAGGGAACCTATTCATGTTGAAGTCACACCTCAGGCAACTACAGTAGATATCATAAAACAATACATGTTTTTTGTTGACCCTAAGGAAAAAGAAAAATTATTGCTTGAATTACTGAAACATGAACATCTTACCAGTGTATTGATTTTCACCCGAACAAAACATAGAGCAAATAAAGTCGCAGCATTTCTTAATAAACATGATATTTCCGCTGATGCGATTCATGGTAATAAATCCCAAGGTGCAAGGACTAAAGCACTGGGCGATTTCAAAAAGGGTCAGACAAAAGTATTGGTAGCAACAGATATTGCTGCTAGAGGGATAGATATTGATAATATTTCACATGTTATAAACTTTGAACTTCCTAACGAACCAGAAAGTTATGTTCACAGGATTGGACGTACTGCCCGCGCAGGAGCAGAGGGCACTGCTTTTTCATTTTGTGCTGCAGAAGAAAGGAATTATCTTAGGGATATTGAAAGATTGATCAAACAGCAGATTGAAGTCATGGATCATACATTCCATTCAGAAACTGCTAAGAATGCGGTCGGCTCAGCAGCTAAACCACCACCCAGAAAACAGTTTGTTAGAAATTCTAGAGTTCATCATAAATCTAGACCCACGCCAAAAAATAAAAAACCATTTTCTAAAAATAAAAGACCTGACCACCGGTTTAAACACAAGCTTAAAAGAAAGTGAATGTGTATTAGCAGGTTAAAGCATTAAACTCTCACAAATCAATCACCCTAAACCCTCAGTTCTAACCCCTATAACTCTCATTTCACGTATGTAATAAGTCTGCCGCATAAAGTGAATATGTGTCGCCTAGCGCAGTCATTGGATGGTTCATTCAGATTTCACAATCGCACGGTTCGGAGATTG
>CAZXTQ010000071.1:917-7229 GCA_964643595.1 uncultured Methanosarcinales archaeon | reverse complement strand
AGTGCATTGAAAAATTATCAATCTTAGGAGTTCAGGATGGCCACTAATAAAAACATATTGATTTCCCCTATTTTAATCCGTTTTTACGAAGATTTTTTTAAAATCATCAGTAAGAATTATTCTATTGGTCATACCTTTCTTTAATTTACGTACAATTCCTTTAGATTCAAGACTTGAAAGCCTCCTATAAATTTTAACTGCATCAATACCAGTCTTACTACTTATAGCAGTCTGGGAAATCTCTCCGTTGTTTTCAATTATTGAAATAAGTATGGATTTTTCTTCCTGATCTAAAAAATTCAATGTTTTCTCAACATTGCCAAATAATTTCTCCTTCTCTTTAGAAAATGACTTTGACAGGAAATAATAAACTAAGATCCCCACAAATACACCTAAAGAAGTCAGCGCAGCAATAACTATAGGTAATGAAAATTTGCAGCTGCAGGACAGACCATAATTCTCTTTAATAAAGTAAATCGCTGAAGATACTATAAATATGAAAATCATTAACACTGCTACCGCAAGCAATATATTATGTAAATCTTTATTTTTACCTATTTTGCGAGTCTTCATTTTATCATGATTTTCTTAAGTTTGTTCTTCATTTCCGGGTTTTTAATACTATAAATAACGTTCTTGCCATCTCTTCGTGATTGAAGAATGCCCATATCAGTTAGCTTTGTCAAGTGCATTGACGTATTGCTTTGGGTTCTTCCTATTATTTCAGGTAGTTCACAAGCGCATTTCTCTCCGTTAAGAAGGACTTCTACTATCTTGTATCTTGATTCTTCACTGAGAGCTTTTAATAATCTGAGATTAGTTTCAATAGTCATATCAACAAGCACTGATATGATGATATATAAAGTTTACTGTTCAAGGTATGTAATAAGTCCTCCGCATAAAGTGAATATATGCCGCCCAGCGCAAACCATGAAATATTTGCTTGCAAATATTTAAGGGCACCAAAGACTCTAGCAAAGCGCGTCTTTGCGTGTATTGGATAGTTTATTCAGATTTCACAATCGCACGGTTCGGAGATTGGTGAATTATTCAGACGGAGCGCGGCATATAGTCACAATCTATCTGACTTATTACATACTGTTCAAGAGGCTATCATGAAATCCTCTGCATATTGAAAAAATGGATGCTACCCCTAGCGACTCTATCTATCTAATAAAAAGGTTTCAGAAAAAGCAATAGAAGCTGAAAGAGCGCGGTACAGACAACACAATTTTTAGTTGGCAACACCCACAGTATAAGACAATTACTTCTTCTTTGTTTTAGAAATAGTCTTATTTACTGATTTTCTCTTCGCAGGTACTTTCACCTTACACGCACACCCGCACCACTTGTCCAATTTCTTCTCGAGATGAGTACCTGCAGGAAGTTCTTTGAAGTTGAGCACCATTATCAGTTTGTCACCGACACGTAAAACATAATCATCTTCAGGTATCTGTTTCAGGCCGTCTATGTTCCTGACTGCAACGACATTTCCTGCTTTGCCGAGTTCATTATCGACTTGGGATACACTCTTGCCTACAAAGCGTGATTTCTTATCTAATTTAAGCTCAGCAAGCTCCAACTCACGAGCGGATAATGTTGTTGCATCCATCACCCATCTTACAATATCAGGAGAAGTAAGTGCTAATGATATCAACCTGCCGCCAAGAGCAGACGAAGGTATTACCTTATCAGCACCGGCTTTCATGGCTATCTGTACGAAATCATCATTGTGTATATTAGTCATTATTTTTACGTCTTCAGATAGTTGTCTTATCTTATTTATACATAATATAATCTCAGAATCATTTTCTAATGTGATCAAGACCACAGTGTTCGGCTGTTCTATTCCTGCGTGCTCAAGGACTTTCTTGCTCAGAGGATCTCCGCGGACTATATTTACCGTTCCTTTTGGATAATGTACTAGTATCTCTCCTTTCTCGACGATAGTTGGCTTTATGCATCTCTGCTCAAATTCGCTTATGATTGATTCTGCAAGTGGATTGTGCCCTATTATCACATAGTTTTTCTTTCCTTTACGTACTTTGCCTTTACCGATACCTTTCAATGCTTTTCCGATAGGCAGGACTATAAAACCCTGTTCAAGCATTTTCTGTTGTTTTGTGTCGAGCTCCAGACCGCCTTTTGTAACTACAAGACAGTCATCGCTGCGTACCATGAGTCCTCTTACCTGTTTTACAAAGTGAAGTATTTTTGCGAAGTTGTTGTGCATTACAAGATACTGTAATCCATCTATGAGTACAATTGAATTGGGTACTTGGTTTACGAATACTTTTATTGTCTGGTATAGCTGTTCTATATCTGTTGGATCTATAGAGGGGTGTTCTGTCTCTGTGTCTGTCATCCACACTATCGGAGTTGTCTCTATTCCATATTCATGACGGATAGCAGAAGGATTGTGCGCGGTTATGATTAGGCCATAGCGTTTCTTATACAGATGTGTCAACAAAACCTTATGTGCAATATCACTTGATTGCTCATGCTTTATGAAATAACTGTGTCCAAATTCAAATGGATATGATTGTGACAGTTTATGTTCTAATTTACGTCCTTGAACAATCATCTCTCCGACAGGCTGAACTGACAAAAATTTGTATTTTATGATTCCCACCGCGATGAATACACTCATCACCAAAGACAACATATTGTTGTGTGGAGGTATATTGATACCCAGTGCAGGAAGTATGACTCCTGTCGGGATGCCTATCATTATCGGGAATGACGAACCGATCACAAGGTATGCGAGCTGTTTCTTCTTGTCCTTATGGTGTGTTGAGAAATATTTGAACACGAATAGCGAGAATGCGTAGATAAATGGTATTATCTGGAACCAGAGAAAAAAGTAATTGTACACAGGACCGAATGTGTATTCCCACAATTCTATCCCAAATCCATATACCATCGCGGAAGGATGGATAAGACCTGCTATCACCCAGTTGCCAATCCATAACCCTATAAGCATAAGCACCATCGGGGCGTACACGATCACGCGTCCTGGTGTCGTCGTGAAATAGTTCTTTTTCTTTAAGTACGCCCAGACAAAACTAAGCAGGAAGAATACTGATATGATATATCCTGAATAAGATACTCTTGCCCAGAAGAATGCCCAGTTCTCGTTGATAGTCATCCACATGAAGAACTTTCCAAGGTCCCATACTGCCTGACCAAAAAATACTATGGCAAATGATCTGTTAACTTTTGATGAGGGGTTCTTTAGATATATCCAGAGTGCTAATCCAAACTTGACCATAAATGCAACAAGTGATGCAAATCTTATTGTATTAGTCCAGCCTATGCTGCCATGATATCCTGATAAGAGACCTAGAAGTAAAAAAACTCCTGCAGTTCCTGCTATCCATGGTGCTTTGTTCATAGTTTGAACCTTTTTGTATCGACAAGCATTATCAGTTTGTTTCCGACAACTATCTTGAAATTGTCTCCAGGTATCTTCTCTAGTCCTTCTGCTGTATCGACCCCGATTATCTTTGCTTTATCGCCTAATTCTTTGCGTAATTGCGCAACTGTTTTGTCTGCAAATATTGTATCTTCAGTTACATCGTATTCTACAAGCTGGACACCTCTTGCTTTGGATGTTGCTCGTGTCAGCCACTCGACAGATGAAGGCTCTTCTGATACCATTGACAACAGCCTGCCTCCTATTGATGGTGGTGAGACTACCTGATCTGCCCCTGCGGATTCAGCGATCTTGATGTGTTCGTGGTTGTTTATCTTTGCAACAATGTTTATCCAGGGATTCAGGTCACGTATTACATGGATTGCTAGCAACACCTGTGAGTCTTCTTCCATTGCAAGCACTATGTTCTTTGCGTTCATCACGTTTGCACGACGCAGTATATCTGAACTGGTCGGATCACCTACCATGAAATGGACGTCTCGAGACTTTGCAAGTCCAGGTATATTGTTTCGGTCTATGACAACTATCTCTACTCCAGGACCTTTTATCTCGTCATATGCAGCTTCGGATATAGGGTTCCACCCGCAGAGTATGCAATCTATCTTCTTGCTCGTACGCGAAACTCCAAACATGCTGCCTAAGTTGATAGAGACTATTCGGGAAGTAATCTGTGATGTAATTAATGCAAAAGATAATATGCCTATGACCATGATGATTAGTGCGAGAAGTTTTCCCTGAAATGTTATCGGCACAACATCACCATATCCTACAGTGGTTATTGTTGTAACAAGCCAATAGAGTGCGACGAAGTAAGGACTTATTCCAGAAGCAGTGAGATCTTGCATTATGTCTGGTCTCTGCATGAGTTCGAACTGTGCAAAGAGTATCAGAGCTATGAGGAATACCAACAACAATCCGCCTACCACAACTACTTTAGGTGTGAAGAATTTTCTGAAACCATACCATTGCTCATAGAGCCATGATGCTTTCTTCTTTATTCCCAATAGTTTGCGTATTGATTCATCCATCTAAAAGAAACACCTCGTAATAGAAAAATGTCTACAACTATACATACGCAAAACTATTACCACCTCTTTTCCCATATAAGAACATCAATAGAACTGTTATTTTTAAAGGTTTTGTTTATAAAGAATTCTCAAAAATTAATCCAAAAAAAATCAATCAATTATTTCATCCAGCTTAGACATCCTAGCACCAGGTGTGTTCTCTAACTCTCTGATCGGCTGGTTTGCGTTGCCTGCAGCTATTTTTGACTGTTCTCTTGCGTGCTGCACTGCAGAAAGATCACGGAAAATATTAGGCGCAATATTAAGGGCTGCTATTGCATCCCCTCCAACTTCTCGTATGGCAATCTTTCCAGCCAATGAGAGATATCTCTCTGCAAGAGAATAAAAAAGATAAGCATCACCAACAAGCCATCCTGCGCAGCAGTAGAACCTTTCTTTGCGTAATCACGGCCTTGTTCATAGGCTAGTCTGAATGATTCTATATTGTGTGCACTTATATTTAGTTCATCATAACCATCTTCCTGTTTCCAGAAGTAAGGCGGCATTTCAACATCTCCAAATGGATTTTTTGCATTCTTTGCCATTTATCAACCACCTAAATTTTATCACCACGCCCATTTATAAAGCTTATCACCCCATTTCAACAGAAAAACCGGTTTAGAAGGCCTTAGACCCCTAAAAACCTGAAATCACCTCTAAAACCGAAACTATTAAAAAGATTACCCTCTTAATTACCTCATAAAACCTGATTTGAGGGTTTTTTTCATATTAAATGATTAATTTGGAGGGAATGAAATGGCTACACAAAAATTGCTTCCATTGGCCGCAATGGAGAAGATACTGAAGAACTGCGGTGCAGAAAGAGCTTCAGACAAGGCCAAGGCTGCTTTGAAGGATATTGTCGAGGAGATTGCTGCTGAGATATCTGAGCGTGCAGTCAAGCTTGCAGTGCATTCTGGACGCGTCACAGTAAAAGCTAGCGACGTGAAACTTGCAGCTAAATATTAATTTTACAATTTTTTATTGTATTCATTTGTTATTTAAACCACAGTACGGAGCAGAATATGGGTTTCGAAGATGATAGTTGGGATAATGATGGTTATGGTGATTTTGATGATCATGAAGATGATGATAACGAAGAAGAGTGAGTTATCATCAACATTTATATATCACCTCTAAATTCTGAAGTACTATGAGTTCAAGATACTACACAAAAAGGCTTGTAGCCAAGAGACCTGCAAGAGGTCCTAAATCACCTTTCAAGCCAAGGGCATTCAAATCTGAAGCTTCAGCTAAAGCCTGGGCTGATAAGTACAAATTAACAAGTTTCAAGATCGATCAGATAGCTGATAAGAAGTTCAAGATTCGTAACAAATTCTAAGATTTGGTGATAAAAATCACAGGAATTAACAAAAATAATACACAGAGATTTATCGATAGGATTAGAACCAACTACCAAGAGACAGGCAGGGATCCTGATAATGAATGTTATACTCATGGACCTTTCATAATTTTTGTAGAAGGATTGGTTGCAGGAGGAAAATATCTGATAAATATTAGTAGAAAATTTGACTCGTGGCTCGAGAAACCGATTGATCCTCTGACTCCTGAACAGGTAAATAATCTTAAGGATCTTGAGACCCGTATTGAAGGACTGCGCGTGAGTGCTGATGGTCAGAGCCTGAAAAAAGATACTTCTCCAACAATATTGTATGCGGATTATAGAGGTGAATTTTTAGGTACTTGTTACGGGCGTAAGTTCGATGTATACGCTAAGATAGAAAGCAATACCCAAAAACATAAAATTGTACAGCCCGCCGCGTGCGCCAGGTCGAAGCCTACGCGCGC
>CAZXTQ010000071.1:0-907 GCA_964643595.1 uncultured Methanosarcinales archaeon | reverse complement strand
ATGCGCGCACCGAGCATCGTCGCGTGGAACGTCAGCGTCTCCGCCCCAGCGCGCGCGTCGCGCGACACGCCCAACCGGTCGAACGCGTCGGCCTGCGCCCGGCTGTCCAGGTCGCCCGCTCCGCGGAGCATCAGGTCGGCGAGCATCGACGCAATACCCAAAAACATAAAATTGTACAGGCAATCATGGAAGCTTACCTTCCTGATGTCAAAAATAATTAATATCAATTTCTAAAATAAGCGCTTTCAACAGTTAACAGTTCAATCAGTAATGTTCTGCATTAGACACTGGCTGCTGAACTTTGTTTCAGAGAGACATCAGTCAGAGTTCAAAATTGTGATGTATTAGAAGTTGTTGAATATTCAGACAGAGCACTATGCTGGTAACCTAAAATATTTAAAGAAAACATTTTATTATACGCATATCTGGTGATGTTTAATGGATTTTTTCGCACATGGTTTCTGGACTTTCATAATATTCCAAAGATTCCGATGGAAATGGTGGGCTTTGTTCTTCGGCGTTCTCCCAGATACTGCGTCATGGTTGATCTTCTCAATATACAACCTGTTCACGAATACAGTGCAGTGGGGTGCTGGCCATCCAGACTTTTCTGGAATACCTAATTGGACATGGACCCTATACGGTTTAAGCCATAGTGTAATTATATTCGCATTAATCTTTGCGCTTGTATGGATATTCACAAAAAGTATTCAGTGGGTTTTGATCCCTTGGCTCTTGCACATACTTATTGACATCCCGACACACAGCAGAGATTTCCTTCCGACTCCATTCCTTTGGCCTATTTCTACATGGCACTTTCCGGGTTTTAGTTGGGGTGTGTCTTGGTTCATGATCCTAAACTACTCAGTACTGGCATCACTTTACACTTACTTCTTTTTGATAAAGC
>CAZXTQ010000070.1:0-7500 GCA_964643595.1 uncultured Methanosarcinales archaeon | reverse complement strand
CCTTACGCTCGTAATAATATATACCCCAATTAACATAATATTTGAGACAGTACCAATAACACTTTATGGGTGGTTAATACCTTTAGTTTTGTCGTTAGTTCTTATATTAATATTTGATATACTTAAATATGCAAACAGCAAACTAAAATTAATCAATTTTGAACTTCATCAATAGAATATTTTTCTGTTTAAACAAGTATACCTAAAAATATAATCTGAGCGCGAATACTCTGCTGTTTTTCCCAGTAATTCATACTCAAAATCGTCATGTAAAGTTGAAGTCCATCAAACCCTTTGTGCGTGAAATCCTTCAACGAAATATTGAAATTCAGGTTTGAAACTGTTATAATAGCTAACCAACACGCAACCTTTATATACTACTTTATCCTGAATTCAGGTATTATGTTTATAAAAGGAGGTAATTGACAATGGCAGGATTAGGACTTGAAGGTGTCACACTTGCAATCATTATTGGCACACTAGCAGCAATCGTGTACAGCCTAAGAATTCTCGTATTATTGGAAAGAAGAATCGCCCGAATGGACGAAAACCTTCTTAAGATAACACACAAGATCGAATCAGAAGAAGAGAAGATCGAACTGGAAGAGAAGAAGATAGAAGCATTGCTTACCAGGAGAGCCTCTGCAAAAGCACCCTCTAGAAAAGTATCGAAAGCTTCAAAGAAAAAATAATTTTTTATCTTTTATTTCTTCCCACCCACAACATGACGATTAGACATACCTCTTTCAAACATGGATGGTTTTATCATTATAGACTGCATTGTTCAAAAACAGAGTCACTCTGTAATAGCTGTTTTTCAAGTCTGAAAACCTTTATGGAGAAGATGCTCGAAGCCTGCCCAGACCATTATTTTGAAGTTGGACCCCGATCATCATCATTGAAATTCGATGTAGCATCAAACTGCATACGTGTAGATGGTCATGAGGTATGCAAGCTTGCAGAGATAGGAGTTGATTGGGGGCGTTACAAGACAGCACACTCAAACGTAGAAGTTTACATGCTCGAAAATGACGAAAATACTGTTGCAGTAGAAGTTCCGATATGGCTACACCACCATGAACTCGAGATATATAAGTCCTTATTTGATTCAGAAGAACCGCTCACAGGACACATAGATTTGGTACGCGTAGAAGACGGAAACATATGGATTTGGGACTATAAACCTCACGCAGACAAAGAGAAATATGCAGATTGTCAGACATTATTCTACGCAATAATGCTTTCCAGGCGGACAGGAATCCCTCTTGAGAAATTCCGGTGTGGATACTTCGACGAGAAAACAGCATTCATATTCAAACCAGAAATATCTCAGCTCCCTATGAGTTGTATGAAGACTACCATGTTGGGTGTCAGGATATAATATATTGGTATTTGTTTAGCTCAATAATTGCAGCACTGCCACGCGGCTACATCAAAATCGGTTGCTAACCGAAGAATTGGCATTTGGTCGCTGCGCGAACATTACTTAATATTCCTGAAGTGCAACCCACTTTGAAATTCCTGTTGGAAAGCACGCACGTCGCGGCGGCAGCACTGCCAGAAACAACTAAACAAATACATATATTTTAATCAGGCAAGCTCTTTCTGGATAGCTTTGATTTCTGACTCGAGTTGTTCAATCTTAGCTTCATTAGATTCCTGCTCCATAATAGAAGCACATTCAGGACACTTGAACTCAAAACCAACAGCCTTTTCAAAGTCAAGACGCATACACGTATTTGGACATATAAAGAAACTTGATTCTTTTTCTCTTTCAAGCCTATCATTAAGACGCTCAAGCTTTTCTTTTTTTATCGTAACTGCAAGATGTTTAATTTGTTTAATTTTAAATGTCCAATAATAAATATACCAACCCTTTTTCTTGTCTTTCCTGCGTATGAAAGAAACGAGATTAGCATGATAAAGCCTGTAAAGCATATTACGGGTGACATTAATCTCTAATTTCAAGGATTCTGCAAGCTTGAACTCAGAAACATTCTTCTTATTTTTGAGAAGTTTAACCAAAGGAAGTACATCTTCCCCAGCAACAGAGCTGACGACCTCTTCAACCAGTTTATTAGATAGTTTCATTTGATATATACCCCTGAAATGCCCGAATACATAGGTCTTATTTCGAAATAACTCTATTTAAAAAGGTTTCGGTGAGGTCCTATTTATGTTACAGGACAAAGTTTATAAACCACCCCAAACTCCCACAAAAACAGTGATTTGAATGGTAAAACCAGGCTTAAGATCAAGGTCGCTCAGAAGGGTCACACGAAGGACCCCTGGAAGCGCAACAGTAAAACAATACAAGAAGCGTAAGCCTTCAAAGGCAAAATGCGCAGATTGCGGAAAAGTCCTAGCAGGCGTACCATGTGAAAGACCAAGTAAGATGCAAGCGCTACCAAAGACCAAAAAAAGACCTGAAAGACCATTTGGCGGAAAGCTATGCTCATCATGCATGCGAAAAAAGATAGTTCAGAAAGCAAGGACTGTCAAATCCGAATAATCATTATAAAATTATCATATTCATAATCTCTTTTGATTGAAAATGAAGCACGACGGTGACGTTGCTGCGGATAAAATCGTGAAGAGAGCCAGTACGAATTCTGACTCTCTACGGAGGACCTAAAATGATAGAAGTAGGAAGACTATGCGTCAAGTTAGCCGGCAGAGACGCAGGAAAGAAATGTGTCATAGTGGAAGTTGTTGATGATAAGTTTGTAGTAGTAGATGGAGAGACAAGACGAAGAAAATGTAATGTCAAGCACATCGAACCACTCGAAGAGACAATTGATGTCAAAGGCGGAGCGCATGATGCAGTTATAGCAGAGTTCAAGAAGATGGGAATAGAACTCCGTGTGACAAAACCAAAACAGGCAGCACCAAAACAGAAACAGATAAGATCTGCAGACAGGAAAAAGATGGCTCCAAAAGAAGTCAAGAAAGTTCCAGCAAAGAAGCCTGCAGAAAAGAAACCTGTAACGAAAGAAACTGCTGAAACCAAGCTTGAACGAGTAGCAAGCGAGGAAGAAGGACAGTAAGTATTTTTTTAATTTTTTTATTATTTTGTATTTTTTTAGCTTAATTTTAGCAGTACTTCTTGTTGGAAGACACGCACGTCGCGGCGGCAGCTCTGCCAATAACAGCTAAACAAATACATTATCTTTAATTCTGTTAAGAATATTGTTTTTACGAGAATGTTAGGTCTTCTTTGTATGTGCCCATGTGGATATCATAGTCATCGAAGACAGCCAGACGAAAATCCTTTTCAGAGTAAATATCAGAATAAGATACATGAATAGGTATTATCTCAGTCACAGTCTTACTGGGATGCATATTCCTGAAAGTATCAGGCAGATAGACATCATCATCCCACCATACAGAACCCTTACCAACAGGATTCATCTTGATTTTTATTCTCGTAGGGTTCACAATGGTGCAAGGCTCATTATTTGTCACAGTTAGCTTCAAAGAAGAGATACTAGCCCAATTATCACCACGGCTCTCACGCTGAAAATTCGACACACTGATACCTATCTTGGTATACGCATAATCAAATCCAGCAATCTTATTTTTACATTTAGGAGTTTCTTCAATCACTTCCTCAACATCTTCAGAATCAACAACATTCACAGACTCATAAACATACTCGACAGAATCAGAATTGAATTTAACATCACCCTTATCAGAAAGATTTTTGATATCTAAATCAGAATCATTCAGTTTATCCGATTCTTTGTCAGTACGTTCCTGTTCATCAATATCTTCTTTGCTTATATCATAATTATCATTATCGCTTTTGACAACCTGTTTGGTCTGACCCGACAACTGCAAAGACTGCTCATTTCCAGATGATAGATCTGTAGCTTCAGCAGAAATTCTACCAAGCATAAAAACAACCAAAAGCACAAGAACAAACGCAAGAGTTATACTACTATATTTCACAAGACTCCTCACAGGAATATCCTGATCAAGAAAATCATTCCAAGTTTTACTAGGATTGAACGAACGTACATGAGACACCTTGCGTTTAGACTTACGAGCGCGCCTCTTAAGTTGTATACTCCTAACTGTAGACTTAGCCTTCCTTTTAGCCATGTCCGACCCCCTTCTCGTCGAATCTAGAAAATTCGTAATCTTTAAAAAACTATGCCTGAGGGGTATTTAAAGCCTTATAAAGCTCTGTAAGGTTCAATTCGAACGCAGCCACAGGCATGTCCAAGTCCCAATTGAATAGAACTTCAGGATTTATTTCGCCTATGTACGCTATGTCACTCTTGTTGACAGAAATTCTTGCAACCCTTCCAGGAATAAACGAAGGATGCTCAACTTCTTCAGATTCATAATTGATGCCAAGTGCACTAGCAAGCGTGTCAAGAACCTGTTTGATCCTTGTGAAATCAGAATCAGGACTACACAGAGCTACAGCAAGCCTGTTGAATTCATTTACACCAGTCTCTTCTGATTTTTCAATCCTGAAACAAGCACCCGACTCAAAGATATTCTGAGGATACTCATGATTCTTATTCTCGTTAAGTATTCTCATCAAGCAAGGAAGCATCCAGGTCCGCAGCACATTGTAATCAGTATTGACTGCGCTCTCAAGCTCTACAAGAGGTAATTCAGTCCACATTTTGATATTCTGATCAGCAGCATTTGTCAGATTATACGTATTTGTCTCGATAAGTCCCAACCCAATCAAGATATCAGATACCCGTCTTCGGAAAGTCTCAAAAGGCAATTCTGCACCAATTGTCGCAACATTAGGAATCTCAGGATCAAAATTATCATAACCATAAGCAATAGCTATATCCTCAGCAATATCCACCATGTGCAGGATGTCTGCACGATAAGCAGGAATCAGGATGAATCCCGACGTGTAACCATGACCCATTTTTTTTAGGAGATCAGCCATCTGGTCTTCGCTGAGATTGAGTCCAAGCCATTTATTGATGAACGGTACGTCAAGCTTCATGCGCTTAGGCTCAAGATCGGGAGTGATCTTCTTACCCTCTGTATAATCAAGTTCCATGGACTCAATAGACCCACCCATATCAGCAAGAGCAGTAACAATAATATTGAGACAGATATTACAAGTTTTGAAATCAAAACCAGAACACTCAACGAAAACTTCTTTCGTAGCTTCATTCACCTTTCCAGTTTTATGACTGTTGATTATAGGCGGCATAGACAATATATTATTTTCAGCATCAGCAAAGAAAGGAAACTTATCCTTACCTTCAAGAAGATGACCATAATCCTTTCCAGTAGGGTGCTGAGAAAGTATCTGCAATCCAGTCATCTCTCTGTCTGATTCCAGCGGCTGAAACTTTATAGTATTAGGATCTGCTGCAAAATACTTAATTGGAAGAGTTATGTGTTCAAGAGGATAAATTCCAATAGCAAGCTTTTTCCTGTTCCTACCGAAAGTCACGTGAAGCTTCTCTTGAATCTGTATAATCTCTCTTATTTTCTCATCTGTAAATTCAAGATTACGCATAAGCGCACAAGCAGTGAAAGGTCTCACATCTGAGACAGAAGGGTCGATAATAACTTTAGAACCACTAGGCTTGACTTCATAATTACGAAGACCTGTTTTTTCACCTATGAAAGCAGAAAATGCCCTTGCAAAACCCTGCTCAGAAAGCATATCCGGACGATTAGGGAAGACTTCGACATTGATATCATCCCCCTCGATGTTCTCCAGATCAGTGCCTATCATAGGAATGCGCTCTCTAAGTTCATCGTCAGAAAGATCTCTACCTACAAGCTTGTTGAATACAATCTTGTTCAGTTTAACACTCGGCATTATTATTAACCTCTATCTTTTTTATCTCATCCACTGCCGCATTTCGCGCAGCTGTGAAATATCATTCCTGTAAAGATCTCTAAGATCATTTATACCATAATACTCCATCATAATCCTATCAAAACCAGGACCCCATGCAAGAACAGGGATACTTTCACCGAGTAATGGCTGCACTACTTCTGGCCTGAAAATACCTGCACCTCCGAGCTCTACCCATTTCTGATGAACAGGATGAAAAACATCAATCTCTACACTAGGCTCAGTGTACGGGAAGTAAGCAGGACGGAACCTAGCTTTAGGGAACCCAAGCTTACTGAAGAAACGCTTAAGATAACCCAATAAGTTCCTGAAATTAGCATTAGGATCAATCACAATACCCTCGGTCTGATTGAACTCAAACAGATGAGACCAGTCAAGAGCCTCATTACGGAAACACCTACCTACTGCAAAGAATTTTGCAGGCCAATCAGACTTTTTCAGTTTAGCTATCGTCTTAGCAGACAGGACAGTCGTGTGAGTCCTAAGGATAAGACGCTTTGAAGTTTCAGAATCCCAGCTGTATTGCCAACCAGTACTATCTAAATCACCACCATGTTCATGCATGGCTTTCACTTTAGCGACGATCACATCATCAGGAAGATTACCTTCCTTAGGATTCTTCATGTAGAACGTATCCTGCAAATCCCTCACAGGATGATCTTGAGCAGTAAACAAAGCATCAAAATTCCAGAAGCAAGTGTTGATCATAGGACCTTCCATCTCCTTGAATCCTAATTCAATCCAAACCTGTTTAGCATAATCAGTAGCCTGATTCACAAAATTACGTTTACCACGAGTAATCTTAGGAACATTTATATTGACATCATAACGACGGAAAGCCTTGCCTTTCCACGAGCCATCCTTTAGCATATCAGGAGTAAGCCGATCAATAGTCTCAATAGAACCAAGGTCTGTGTCACATAATTGTTTACCCAATTCTGTGAGCTCGAAACGTTTTATCTTTTCGACATCAGTCTTTATGATATCCTTTCTTTTCCTGAAAATATCAAAAGCAAACTTCTCTTCAGGAGCAAGTTCTTCAGGAGATATATTTTTTTCAGCCACTTTCTTGAGAAATACTTCTTCCAGCCACTCCTGATCCAGAATCTTCTTACCCTGTTCAGTTATAGAAATAAGACCTTTATCAATATTTATGGCAGCTTTGCTTTTTAGTAAGCCTAAGCAAACAGTCACTTCCTGCTGAGACAGACCTGACTCATCACCAATACCTTTGATTGTCAGCAGTTTCTGCCTGACAGCCTGCAGGAATCTTCTTTCAGGAAGACCTTTCTCTAAGTAGTCTTTTCCATTAGTGTCGAGCAGTATGGTCTCATTCAATTCAGGTATGATTTTTAAAGCTTCCTTGTTTTCCAACCACTGCATAGCACGCATAGCTTCTGTTTCTGACAAACCTGATTTTTCTATCAGGCTCTTTAGGTCAGAACAATCCTTGAGATACGGGACGGCCTTACGCTCCAACGGATGCAATGATTCAACAACTTTTCGAATGTCCATGATCAAGGGTAAATAGAACGTGTTTAAAAAGGTTGTTGTGGTTGTATGTAATAAGTCAGCTAAACGGTAAATACGACAATTCCACCGGCGTATTCATAGAAGGTTATTGACTTTAGTCAAGTGTGACGTAA
>CAZXTQ010000069.1:0-7586 GCA_964643595.1 uncultured Methanosarcinales archaeon | reverse complement strand
CTATTTTCTGCTTTTTCCATCAGTCCACCGATAAGCTGTATTAGCTGCGTATCTTCTTCAGTCAATTCTTTGCGTTCAGAGTATTTTGGTTCAAAACTGCCGGGTTTATCTCCTTTCTTCAGGGTGTTATTGACTGCAGTGTATATTGATTCAAGTTCTTTTTCCTGTTCAATCACAGCATCAAGCGCTTTTGCTAATGCGTCGCAGCTGCTGAATCTCTCGTCAGGATTTCGCCTTATGCAGGTATCTACTATGAATCCAAGGTTTTCGCTTAGCCTTTCACGTCGTGATTGCATATCTTTGGATGTTTTTGCTCCGTGATCTTCAGAGACCATTGCGCCGTATAGCCTGTTTGAAAATTCCTGCGCTACGTTGTCTGGTGATATGTCATCAGAATCTTTTGACCTGACCTGAAGCTTTTGTACTACATGGCTGTAAGGTGCTTTTCCAAGAAGTATCTCATAGAGCACGCATCCGAGTGAGTATACATCCATCCTTGGATCTACTCTGTTCTCGAGGTGTTCAGGGGACATATATTCGGGCGTACCGCCTATTGAGTCGCTCTTAGGGTCTTTTCCTATCTTTGCAGCAAGTCCAAAGTCGATGACTCTTGCATTTCCGTCTTTTTCTATCTTGACATTTTTTGGTTTTATGTCTCTATGGACATATCCTGCATCGTGCATAGCTCCGATGTTCTCGACGTATCTCTTGAATGCTTCAAGTTTTTGTGATTTTGGTATATCGTATTGTTCAGTTATTTCTGAGAGGTGCTTTCCATGCACGGTCTCCATTATCGTGATTGGTATGACTTTGCCGTCTTCTATCTCTATGAAGCTGACTTCATATACTTCAGGGACTATTTTTCTATCAAGATTTCGTGTGGTGATGTCTATCTCTGATTGTATTTCACCTGCATCGCGGAATGTTGCAGGATCTCCGTCAAATGCTGCTTTTGCAAAATATTCGACCAGTTTGTAACCCCAAGATGATTTTTCGTCAGGTACTTGTCCATAACCCAGGTATACTCTTGCCTCTCCGCCTTGTTCTCCTGGAATCGGTTCAAAGATATCTTTTATATCGTCTGGATCGTAGGGTATTCCGTCGTAAGCCAGCCTTATCTGCTCTGCGCAGTGTTTCTTTACCATTTCATCAAATCTTGATATTGGAAATTGTTTTCCGACTGGCATGTACTGTGTATTAGGTTCAATTATCCTGTCGAATGCTTCGTCTACAGCATTGCTTATATCATGAAAATAATTTTCATTATCAGCTGTTTCGTCTATTATCTCTATCTCTGGTAGGTCTTCTTCTCTTATTTCTGCGTACTTTCGTTCAGTTTCCATTTTTGCGATTGCGTATGCGGCCACCATTTTGTTTCAGTATTTTGTGAGTATATTTTGTTTTATCAATAGAGTTTTTGCTGATATATACTGTTATACAGTCTTTTATTATAAATATATCTTAATTTATTTACCCTAAAATCGTTTGTGTCAAGAAAACACACTGTTTTTAGGAAAATAAAATCTTTATTTTTTTGGTTTATTCTTTATACATAATATAAGGTGGTGGACGTATTTAAATCTTACGAATTTTAATCATTACTAGGTAGTAAAAATGACTTGCCATAAAAAGCTCTGTGGTATACCGAAACCTTTAAATAAAAGGTATGTATAATTTAAACTATAATTCAATGTATTAAAAAACACCTAAAAAAATACCTTAAATTATACATAATTTTTGTTTGGAACGATTTTCACATTTTATGTTTTTAAACGGCGCCTTTTGCCGTGGTCCGAACACAGTAGGGGAAAAAGAGGTTAGGCATTGTCGAGGTGGCGCTGATGATTGCAAAGTCGAATCAGCTGATTCGCAGACACCTCCGTGGACGCACATAACTTTCAAAAACATGCGCCACCTCAGCATTGCCTTTTCACCTACACGATGACTAAGAACTAGTGATATGTGAGCAGTGATATTATTGGTGAAACTTCAGTTCGACAACAACAAACAGTACAAGATTACTCTTCCGAAGGCTCTCATTGATGCGAAAGGTTGGGAAAAAGGATCTGAGATCAAGATAGAATTGGATTCTGAAGGTAATATAGTTCTTAAGATGCGCCAGGTGGATACAGGAGGTGCTGTCTGATGGACATCTTTTTTGAGATAGGAATTCTTGTTATATTCGCAGGGCTCGCAACTTACATAGCTAAGCTAATCAAGCAGCCATTGATACCTGCTTACATCTTTGCAGGTGTCTTGATAGGTAATGTCTTTGGGCTGGTAACTAATCACGAGCTGATAGCTAACTTAAGTGAGATTGGTATTGCGTTCCTTCTGTTCATGGTAGGTCTGGAGCTTGAGATTAAGAAGCTCAAGGACATGGGTTTTGTCTCGTCGGTGGCAGGCACAGTTCAGATGGTATCAGTATTCCTTATAGGATATTTTGTCACCAAGTTCCTCGGATTCCAGAACATTGAGGCAGTCTATCTTGGTCTGGTTATTGCTTTCAGCAGTACTATGATTGTGATAAAGATTCTGTCTGATAATCTCGAGACCAATACAGTGCATGGCAGGCTTACTATAGGTATACTGGTCGTGCAGGATATCTTTGCGATTATCGCGTTGTCTTATCTCGCGTCATCCTCTAATGCTTCGATAGGCTATCTCTTCTTTGTGAAGATAATCCTTGTACTTCTCTTTGGCATACTTGCGAGCAGATTGGTCTTCCCTAAGGTGTTCGAGTTCGCAGCAAAGTCAAGGGAACTTCTTCTAACAATAAGTCTGGGCGTGTGTTTCCTTTTCGCGCTCATCTTCCACGCAATAGGTCTGAGCATAACGATAGGTGCTTTCTTCGCAGGAGTACTTCTCGCGAATCTCCCGTATAATATAGAGATAGTCGGAAAGGTGAGGCCGCTTAGGGATTTCTTCGCGATAATGTTTTTCACGTCATTGGGTCTTCAGTTGACGTTGAGCGGGATATCGATGATGATTTTTCCTCTTCTGGTGCTGTTAGTGCTTTCTGTTTTTGTCAAGATGGTGATAATACATTTACTCCTGGTTGGACTAAAGTACCAATCAAGGACATCTTTCCTGACTGCAACATCGCTTGCCCAGATATCTGAGTTCTCGCTGATAATTGTGCTGCACGGTTACAATTCAGGGGCGATATCGCAGAGTCTGCTCACGTTGACGATACTTCTGGCGACGCTAACGATGACGTTCACATCATATTTCATGACTTATGAGCGTAGCTTATACCATTACTTTGTATCTTTGTTAAAGATGTTAGGATTCAATGTGAGCCACCAACACAGACATCATGAAGATAAGAAGTCTTACGACGTGATACTCTGCGGTTATGACCGTATTGGTTACAGCATACTTAAAACTCTTACTGAGAACAGGAAGGAAGTTGTTGTTGTTGATTTCAATCCTGATGTCATAAAGAAGCTACACAAGATGGGTGTCACCTCTCTGTATGGTGACTTATGTGATCCTGAAGTGATGGAACATGTTGATATAAAAAATTCAAAGCTTGTGATATCGACGGCAAACTCTTATGAAGACAATCTGCTTTTGCTTCAGAAAGTTAAGTCTGCTAACAGGTATATTCCTACTATAGTTACTGCGCATAAGATTGATCAGGCTTTGGAGCTCTACAAAAAAGGCGCTGATTATGTGATACTTCCTCATTTTCTTGGGGGCGACATGGTAGCGAGCATGCTAGGTGACTTCGAGTCGAATCAGCTGCAGATGATGATGTTGAAATATAAGCATGTCAATGATCTTATGGAAAGAAAGGTTGTCGGTCAGGATCACCCGACGCATATAGGTACATGAAATGGAAATAAAAAATAAAGTCAGGTTAAGGGGCAAGGCGAAGCTTATGGAGCCTATGGTCCGGATCGGTAAGAATGGGCTCACAGAATCTGTTATCGAGCAGGTCAGGCGTCTTTTGGTCAAGAGAGAGCTTGTCAAGATAAAATTCTTAAAGTCTTTCATCGATAACAATGACCGCAAGAAATCTGCAGCTGAGCTTGCAAAGTCTCTTGGCGCAGAGCT
This sequence comes from uncultured Methanosarcinales archaeon, assembly GCA_964643595.1. GTDB lineage: Archaea > Nanobdellota > Nanobdellia > Woesearchaeales > UBA11576 > JABMQF01. The sequence continues at coordinate 3,524 of CAZXTQ010000069.1, read as the reverse complement.
CATAGATCAGGTGGGTTTTGTTGTTGTGCTGTACAAGAGAAAGACTGATGTGAAAAAGGAACGTCCCAGAGCTGCAGTTCCTGAAAAGAAGAGTGCGATAAGCGAGTTAAGGTCAAGGATGTCACGTCATGGAAGATGACAGCACCATAATATTTATAAACAAAGTTAGCTGTTATTCACGAGACAAGAGGAATGTAAGGGCTGATAGTAAATCAAAAAAGAGGACGAGAAGATATGGTAAATTGCACTGATTATGGATTCAAGGAACCTGACAAGGAAGAGCGGGCTAGAGGAGAGAATTCCCCTGATAAGCTGGTCACGGTCAGTAACTTCCCTAAGCCATCAAGGAAATTGCATCTTGTCTATCAGACTTTCAATCAGTCCATTGAGGAAGTTTATTTTTTCCTGCTTCATAATCTGCGCGAGGATTTCGGATTATACACTGTCAAGAAACTGACAGACGTTTTCACTTCGTCAGAGCAGTCTGCTTTCTGGGGTCAGGCTCAGCAGAGGATGTCTATACAACAAGGTCAGGTTTCAAATTATCTTGCTACGATAGGTAAGCTGACCAAAGAGCTTTTCCAGATTGTCCGCGAGATGAGAATTCTTGATGAAAGATTGGATCTTTATGAGGAGAGTGATAAGGCACTAAAATCAAAGGGCGGTGTTTTTGACAGGCGTATGAGCCAGGCAGCAGAGATTGCACTGAGAGGTTATTGGGTTGACCTGAAAGATGGTGGAGTTAAATCACCAGGTTCTGTTTATGGTCTTGCCACGACGCTAGGTTACACAGCGCTTCCTGATATTTTTTTCGCAGCTCCTGCCATGCATAAGGATGAAGTTGATAGGTATGTAGATAGTCTTAAGTTCAACACTAAGCTCAAGGACGTGCTGCGTAAGAAACTGAAGGCGTATCTCGTATGGAAAGACCATACGTACAAGGAGATGAGCAACAGGCGGAAATTTACTTTGAAGTTTCTGCGTCAGCATTATAATGCTATCCAGATGTATATCGAGTGGGTGAAGCCTTACTTGCGTAATGTGAAGAGGCTTCAGCAGAACTTTGACAGGACGCTGAGCGAGGACCTTATAGGTGCTTTTGAAGGCAGCATAACTGAGATAGAGGTCATGTTCAGCAGGAAGATGACAAAGCATGTCAGTGCTGTTGTCGTGTTGAGCCTTTGGTATAGGACTGCGCCGCATATGGATTTCCATCAGGATGGTTATCAACATAAAGGACCGATACATATAGGTCGGAGTGAATTCACTCTCCGAGGTTACACCTGGACTGATGAGGAGATGGCAAATTTTGTCAGGATGCGGGAGGCAGAGACTTTTGATTTGCTAGGTGATATTGATGCTTCTTTGAAAGAGGCGATAGACTCTCTCGGTGAGGATATGAGGGATTATCTGAAGCAGGCTGGTGAGAAGTTCCCTGAAGACGTGAAGAAAGACAAGGAGAACGAAGAGGCTGAGAAGAAGAGGTTGGCGCAGATGAAAGGTGTTGTTGAACCGTTCACTGCTCTGTTCGGTGGTTTCAAGGAGTTGTTTGGCGCGTTAACACCGTCAACATTATTCAAAGGAGGGCCTAAGGCTAATCCTGGTGATTGGGCATTGGCAAAGGAGCGTAAGTCTGCGGAGACTATGATGAAAGTCGCGACTTATAATACTTACAAGGCGTTCAAGAAGGCTCATAGGATGATAACTTGGTAGATATTCATTATACAACATTCGGTAGATATAGATGGTTGATGCTAAAGCTATGGATGAATTGAAGAAGCTTCCTCCTAAGGAGCGTCTGAAAAGGTTGGAAGATCTCAAGAAGAAGGAAGAAGAGGACAGGAAGATACAGGAGGCTGAAGCGCGCAAGATAATCAACGATTCTCTCGAGGAGATAAAGCTCGACGAGATGCTTAAAGAGATCGATGTTCCTAAAGATGAGGTTGACGTAAACAAGTTGCTTGATAAGGCTAAAGAATTGGAAGTCCAGGTGGATAAGGAGAATATTCGTATTGACCGGTCTGGCGGGTCTGATTACGGACGGCGCATCCAGGAATTGTTGCCTCAGAACACTATGCAGGAGATCCAGACCTGGTACCAGCAGGATAACATGCCTCCTTCACAGGGAGAGTTCCTTGAAGTGTATGAGACTGCAAGGCAGGCGTATGAGACTGTCCAAGCAAGCATGCAGCAGTCTCCGAACACTGAACTTTACTCTAGCCCGTCGGAAGAGCTTGTTGAGAACGTTGTGAGTTCGATGAAGACCCTGCGCGCGCTGGGTTACAAGAAAGGTTGGTTTGATCAGGGCCATCCTTAATAAAAAATTAGTGATTGTGCATTATCAAAACAAGGAATCAATAGATCATATGGTGGATTATCATGGAAGTGGATATTGAAAAAAAGAAACCGATGAACAGTGATATGTTCAGCGACAGTAGGATGTTGGAGCTTGGTAATTTTGCAGACAGTATCATTGATAAGTATAGGGGTAAGGTCTCTTCATGCGTACTTAACAGGAAGGTTAATCCGAAAGAACGGTCTATCGAAGTTAAGTTTCTGATAGATGACCTGAATAATATAGTTACCACGCAGGATGTTGATGATATCCGTAATTGTTGTTCTGAGATTGCTTATGAGAAGACTCTTCCATTGGATGTCGATGTGATTCTTGCATCTTCTTTCTGGGAGAGTTTCAACGCGCGCGATAATAATCAACTGGATATTTTGCGTTATGGTATTGTGCTGAAGGATAATGGTTTTTTGCGTCCGCTTCAGGAGCTTCTGGTTACTGGCAAGACAAGGCCTTCAAAGGAGGCTACAAGGGTATATTTTGTAAAGGCAGAACGATCTCTGAAGACAAGTGGGCAGAAGGTGAACAAGGCAGTGCTTGATCTTTATTGGGCAGTCACTGATTCAGCGCATGCTGCTGTCATGGTCGCAGGAATAACTCCGCCGTCGCCGAGTCATCTTGCAGAAGCAGTCAATAATGAACTTGTCAAGAGGAATCTTGTTAACAAGAGATGTGGTCAGATTGTTAATAGTTTCTATGATATTGCCAAGAAGATAATGCATAAGGAAGTTTTTGAGATTTCAGGAAGGGAATTTGACAGGTATCTTGATGATGCTGAGTTTTTCCTGAGTGAGATGGATGATTTCATAAGAGCTCATGTCGATAAATGATGGTGTAATCATCTTATCAGAATACAGATAAAAAATACAGATAAAAAATACAGATAAAAAATACAGATAAAACTAAGGGTAAAGATATGCAATTTACATCAGGGGCGTACTACACGCCGATGGACAGGGAATTTCACGAGGACTCTGGCAGTAGTCCTAATCTTGAGAAGCCTATCATGACTGTTGATGAATTAGGTATCACTGTTCCTGAACGTCATCCGGTTACTGGCGGAAACATATTGCAGAATGTTGATGCTGCTATCAGGATGGGTGCGAGCAAGATGCAGATCGTGATGAGCACTCCGCACACTCAGGCTATGGGTGGCAGGCCCAAGGCTTACGGC
>CAZXTQ010000068.1:0-7710 GCA_964643595.1 uncultured Methanosarcinales archaeon | reverse complement strand
AAATGGTTATGCGCATTTGATACGCAAGGCTAAGGAGGGTCTCGCAAATGCTCAACCCTCCGAGCAAAGGTTTAAATGAGAATTAATGAGCATTAAATTGTTTGGCAAAAATTGCCCCTGTAGCTTAGCGGTTCGAGCGTGCGGCTGTTATCCTCACTAACGTTCGGGACTTCCCAAACGTTGTTTGGCAAGTAACCGCAAGGTCACCAGTTCAAATCTGGTCAGGGGCGTTAATGAGCCCGTGGCTTAGCCTGGCTAGAGCGCTCGACTGATAATCGAGTGGTCCCGAGTTCGAATATGTTTCCTGACGGAAAAAATTTCAATGTCAGGATCTTTGAAAGTCTCGGCGGGCTCATATAATTTTATATTTAGTTCTAGAAATCAATAACTTGCTGAACTTAAAGATTGTATATGTACAATGCAATAAGATTGGTCATCAGGGCAATTATCACGAAGAATCCGAAATTAAGGAGCATATCTGTGAGTATTGTCGTCTTGCTCTTCTTCATCCTTCTCGCTACGAATAAGCTACCCAGTGGAAGACCATACAAGAAAATCATTGTCGATACCATGATGAAAAGATCCATTGTCTTGGTTGAGAAAAAGAATCCGATGCCAAGCAGGAAATAAGCAATTTGATTCACAGGTGTAGTCTCTTTAGTATAATACAGGAAAATGCTGGCAGATACGCCCAAGAGTATAAGTACAAAAATATTTGCGTCGTAAGCATAGAGGATGATCATCAATATGAAAACAAGCAGAGTGTTCTCGAAAGCACGGAAATAAGTCATGCCTGGCTTTAGCTCTTCAGGAGCGATGAATGCTAACAGAGCACCCACATATACACCTAAGAAAGCGAATAATGCAGTGACAAAATAAGTCAGCATATATGAAAGACCACTATCAAACACTTAATCACCTCTTTATATTGATGTTTATAAATAAAGACTATTTAAATATTTTGTTTCGAATCAAAGTTTCAAACGTGTTTCAAAAACTTTAAATAAACACCAATGATGTGATGATTTATGGCAAAGCGAAAACAAAGCTCAAAAGACTATTCGAAATACGCTCTGATGATAATCGGCTTAGTGCTGATTGTGGTTTCAGTTTTCGTGCTTGTAGATGCAGGCAAGAAAGAAGCAAGATGTGAAAGCATAGGTGGAAAGATAATTCAGATATTCGACACAGAAACATTACAGAGTTGTGACAACATCTGGATATTCAAGCTGATTGCTTATATCGGAATCGCGCTCGGAGTTGCGTTATCAATAATCGGTTATCTGAGAATCTCTTGACGATATTTTGATTTTTTTTTTGATGACCTTTTATTGATATTTTGTTGGTATTTTGATGATATATTGACATCCTGCAGAGATGAAAACATGAGCAAAGAGATAATCACACCAGAGAAACAGGCAATAAAGACAGAACAGGATCGGCAGAAAGTTCTTGATATTCTCAAGGCTTACACCAAGCACAAGAATGTAAAGCTGGTACATCGAGGCAATGCAGCAATCTTCTGCGCATTGTACATTGTCAAAAAGATCAATCCAAAACCATTCATACTAATACCTGATCAGGGTGGGTGGATAAGCTTCGAGACATATCCTCAGATGCTCGGATTCGACATCAAAAGAGTGAACACCAACAGAGGACTTATAGATCTCATCGACTTAGAGAAGAAAGCAGAGAGCGGAGCAGCGCTATTGGTGACGAGCTTTGCAGGTTATTTTGCAGAGCAGCCTATGAATTATATATCAAAGATATGTAAACGAGCAGGATGCATACTTATTGAGGACGCTAGTGGGGCTGTAGGAGATGATATTCTTTGTGACGGTTATTACTCTGATATGATTGTAGGTAGCTTTGGAAGATGGAAACCGATAAACGCAGAGTACGGCGGCTTCATCAGCGCAGCAAAAAAAGAATACTTTGAAGAGGCCAAGAACATATTCTCAATGACAAACCATTATCCTAAATTTGAAGTCCTGTTGGACCGGCTTGGAGTCGCTCCTCAGCGGATAAATAGCTTTGTAAAGCATGCAGATAAGGTAAAGAAAGACCTTGCCCGACAATTTCCGGAACTTAAAATAATACATCAGGATTTGCGCGGTCTTAATGTTGTAGTAAGATACAGGAGTGAAGAAGAGAAAGAACAGATTGAAAGGTATTGTGATGAGAATGGATATGATTATATAGAATGTCCACAATATACAAGGCTAGATGAAGATGCGATAAGTATTGAGTTAAAAAGAAAACCTGACAGCAACTGAAATCGCAGTATATTCATTCAATGTTTATTCAATACTTATTCAATGTTTATTTGATGCTTATTCAATACGATACTGAATTACACTAAGAGGTGAGATTATGGTCACAGAACCAGAAAGTATGGAACAACTTGTATACTTCACACAACGAAGCCTTGGAACAAAAGGCAACGCAAAAGCCTGGGTCTACAAAGGTGACTGTCCAAAATGCGGCAAAGGAAAGATGGGCAAACCTGTCGATGAAAAAACTGGCAAGGCCAAAATACGTTCCAAAGAATATGTTTGCCCTGCATGCAATTACACTGTAGAGAAAAAAGTATACGAAGATACACTTGAATGCGAAATAAAATATGTTTGTCCAGAATGCGGAAATCAAGGGGAAGTTGCAGTTCCCTACAAACGAAAGTCATTCAATGGCATGAAAGCAGTAGTGTTCCAGTGTGGCAAGTGCAAAGCAAAGCTTGGCATAACAAAAAAGCTCAAAGAAAAAGGCGGATCTGACGAAGATTGAAACTTTTTTTTATATTTGTTTAACTCAATAATGGCAGTACTGCCACGCGGCTACATCACACTTGGTTGCTATTCTATGAATATGTGTTTGGTCGCTATGCGAACATTGTGTAATATGACTGAAGTGATATGTAATAAGTCAGCTAGACGATAAATATGTGCCGCGCTCCGTCTGAATAATTCACACATTTCTAAATCGTGCGATTGTGAAATCTGAATAAATTATCCAAAAACTGCGCTAGGCGGCACATATTCACTTTATGCGGCAGACTTATTACATACATAAAGTGTAACCCTTTCGGAATTTCTTGTTGAAAGAAACGCAATGCGCGGGGGCAGTACTTTCAACAACAGCTAAATAAATGCTTTTTCACTTATTTTTTTCTGATACACAGAGAATCCATACCCCTATATTCACGTCGGGGAGTAGGTCATTTAGTATTATTCAGAATAGCTGGCCTGAAATGATTCTCTTCTCAAATTCTTGCCTGGACATCATACTGCTCTGAGTATTTTCTGCGACGAGCTGTTTTATCCTATCATGTGCTCCAAGATCCCTGCGAGGCAGCTCAATCTCATAAACAGGTCTGATTGTTCCGTCTATGTTTTGCATACGTCTGCCTTCAGCAATCACTGAAAGATCCGGACGCAGAAGAAGGTCTGAAGGAACCCTTACCTGATAGCTTCCACGAGGAAGCCGCGCAGACTCGATAATCTCCCTAAACTCAGGAGATGTTAGATCCTTATTCTCTAGATATGCTTCAACCAGAGCTTCAGGGGCATCAAGCATATCTGCATAGACATCAATTACAGTGAATCGGTCGCCTTTATAGATATTTCCAGCATATTTTTTTGCTTTCTTAGGAATCTGTCCATCATATCTTTCCGGCGGCCAAGTCAGGACAGTATAGGTGCTTAACAATCCATAAGCTTCTTTTCCGAATATTGCAATCTCATCAGGAAGGAGTCCGTAAGACTTCATGATATTATCATCCATGACAACAAATTGTTTTGGCTCTGTAATCACCAGATACCTCTGTCTTTTAGGATGTGAAGGTATATCTGAATCATGACCGAATACCTCTGTCTCTATCTTGTGCAAGTAAATATCGATGTGATCAAGCACCATGTCAAGATGTGTAGGACCAAGAACTGAAATCTGTTTAAGGATGTTAGGTATCATGACCTCTTGGTTTTCTATCCTTTCAAGAAGTTTGCTGCTTCCAATCTCGTCGCCAAGTTCCATAAGCCGTTTTTCATCGCGCTCCATGTTTTCGCCGTAATCATTTTTGAAGACCTGAACAAGAAGTGAGCGCCAGCCGAATTTGATGTTAGACAGCCGTGATTTCATATCGTCAAGCTCTAAAGCGAGCTTAGCATAACCATATTTTTGAGGTCCAAATTTATCTTCAAGTTTTTCTTTAAATATTTTTGTTCTTTCACTATCTTTGCTATGGCTTGATTCTAATGTGCTTGGTGTAAGACTCCAGAAAAACATCTGCTCTTCAAGACTCTGCAGCATCTCAGAACCGCCTCTTATATCATCACCACGGAACACTAGTCTATTGATTTCATCAAAGTAAAGGACTATCTCATCAGGACCGCCTTCTTTCATCAATTGCTGAAAATTCTTAAGATTTATTGCTCTGGTCTCACGGGTTGAAGGGTCATATATCAGAGGGAATGCTTTTTCTGCTTCAGTCTCTGCAGACATGCTCCTGCATAAGCTTGCCAATGGATCTATGAATGACTTAACTCTCTGAAGAAGATATTCCTGTTGGTAATGTATCACTTCATCTTTCAGACCTTTTAGTCTTGCCATTCTGTAATCCAGAATTCTTGAGTTCTCTATATCTTCCTGGATAGTTTCGAGGAAAGTCCATATACTATCAAGAGACAAAGTTGTTGTATTGTTTTCTGTGGTGAATATATTTTGGGATTCTGCTTGAAGTTTATCTTCCAAATTTTCCCTTATTTTTGCATCATCCTGACTTATTTGAGTTGTATTTCCTGAATCATACAAAGAATAAGACAGCATAAGCTGGTTGATATAATTCAGTGCACTATCTATATCCTGAAAACTATGCATTTAAACCCTCAACACAATAACGACTTAGTAGTGGTTAATTCTTATTTAAATATTGTGGTTGGACTGGAAATAGAGAAAAAGCTCTGAAAAGGTAGTATTATGGGTTTAGAGATGTTTTGGAGTGTGGGTTGGGCAAGAATATCATGAACAAGGCACCTCTGCGCTCTGTTCGGATTTTTTTTGATGTTTGTGTCGGGCAGTCTTTTTTTGATAAATATCTGGAAGACTGCGATAGGCGGAATTTCTATTATTTGATCAGAATAAGTTTAATCAAGAGGGGTCTTACACTCTTTACAAACTTGGGTCTCAAGCTCATCAGACCATTCAGTATTGTTACCCCAATCTATCTTGACTTTACATTTCGGACATCTGGGCTCTAAATAATCCAGAGAATTGAAGAAATCTATTCCTTTAGCCATGCTTAACCGTCTCGATAGTTCATTGCCTATTATTGTTTGTAACCTCGTCTGGAGTCTAAAACATTCTGAATAAATCTGTTCGATCCTGATTTTTTTAGACTAAAGTTTCAAAACTAGATGCATGTTGTATAGACCAGAGACTTTATAAAGTTTTGTTTAAAAATTATATAAATGTTGAAATATTATTAAAACTGACATAGTCAGTTTAAGGTGTTAATACAAAAAGAAACAAAGATTGTTTTGTAATAGTTTTTGGCTTTGATTACACAAAAATTGTGGAATCAACAATTGACGATTCGATAATAATCAAATAAATACCTTATTTTTTCTTACTTTAAAGTAAAATAAAATCAAAAATTAACGATATCTTATTATAATAGTTCTTAAAGCACAAAAAACATGACATCTGAAAATAATGAATGTGAATATGTAGGGATTCCTATCGGTAAAGATATGTTAACATCAGCATACATCATAAGACCGGACGGAACAGTGCTTTATGACAAGAACGAGGCAGAAGAGTCTGCAAGAATCAATGGTTCAAAACTAGACCCGCAACCACGAATGTACATGGCAGGTATAGATCGTGAAAACCTTAAAAAATTGCTTAAAAAAACCAAGAAAGAAAATCAGTCAATTGGTTTTAACTACTGAATTTGATTGTTGGTATTTGTTTAGCTCAATTTTAGCAGCACTGCCACGCGGCTAACCCTCTGTTGGTTGCTATCCGACGAATCTACGTTTGGTCGCTGCGCGAACATCGTCTAACAAAAAACAAGTGCAACCCAATTAGCACTCATCTTTGGAGGACACGCACGTCGCTGTGGCAGTACTACAAGAAAAAGCTAAACTAATACGCTTGCTGCTTTCGATTGCTCCTTTTTCTTTCAGAAATAACTGCCAAGTTTAGACTGTTTCTTTTCACCGGCAAGCTCGTCAGAGTCATAACCAAAAACCTTGAATATATTCTCGATAGCAGGAAGGACCTGATTGTTGATGTAATAGTCTGCATCGTAATTTCCCTGCTTAACTTCTTCAGGCAGACGAGCACGGTCACGTATTTTTTCCTTGCCAGCAGTCACGACATAGCTGACTATCATACCTGGAAAAACATCAATACCTTTAGCTTTCATACGCTTAGCAGCAGCGACGTGCGGACCCACATTTTCGTATGAGTCAATGTTACGTGTCAATTTTGTTGGTATTGCAAGATCTATCGGATTGGTATTCTTATCTTTAAGTTCCTTGATAATTCCCTTAGCAAAATCGAAAGCCTTTTTTGGATTGTTCTCCTCGAGCAGAATCCTTAATACTTCTTTCTGGGTGTCCTTCGCGATAGGGCTCACATTCCGTCTGACAGTCTCGAAACCCTTGATAGTCATGTGATTATCATCGTCGATCAATGCGTATTTTTTCTTTGCTCCTGTCTCGGCATCCTTCATGGCGACGAACAGAGCGCGTTTGAAATGACCTTCATACTCAAGCTCCATCATGCCTGGAAGCTTGGTGTTTATGTCTTCACAAAAATCCATAGCATCCTTCGCAGTCTTTCCCTTAAGGTGCAGGAATACAGAATCAGTATCAGAATAAAGCACATCAAAACCATTCTTTTTTGCATCGTCAATAGCCATATGGATATAATGGCGTGCGTATGCTGTAACCGAACGGGCACAGTCCTTGCTGTACCACCTAGCAGCAAAGAAACCAAGATACCCATAAAATGAATTAGCCAATACTTTGAGAGATTCCTGTCTTGCGTCGAGGAAAGGCCGTTTCTTGTCCTGGACATTGGTCTTTTTCATAATCTCCTTGACGCGCATACGCCGGGTGATAATCTCTTCAAGCACGGTTGAGAAAAAACCCTGCTTCTTTGTGCAGAACCAAAGCTTAACCTTATCATGCGGAACTTTCTCCTTGTCTTTGCAGCAATTACAGTTTAATGTCTCAATACTGATATTATGCGATACTATTATCGTAGGGTACAGACTTCTGAAATCGAAAACAACAACATTTTCGTAAAGTCCAGGATTTGGTTCATAAACAAAAGCACCTTGTATACGTTTACCCCTGCGTTCCTCGAGCTCCTTGTAATGCGGCTTGTTAGGTATGAATTGGTTGAAATCATACGCGCGTCTTATGATGTACCACTCGACGAGCTGGGAGAATGACATCCGGTTAGTATCCTTTATTGTCTGGCCGATGAGCTTGACAAGCTCTACCAGATTCGGAAGCACTTTTTCAGTAAGATCATACGTCAACTGACTGTCCTTCAGGTTGTATTTTGCAAAATCACTCAGTTCATTTGATGCAGCATCCCATGCAGGTGCGAGCTTGTTGAGGTCAACATCATCCTTGTTCTCTCCTAAAAGTTCCTCTGCAACATTGTCTAATTTGAGTGAATCAGTCTTCAGTTTTCTTG
>CAZXTQ010000067.1:5746-8023 GCA_964643595.1 uncultured Methanosarcinales archaeon | reverse complement strand
TTGACCATAGAAGCTCAGAAAGAAGAGATTCTGGCAGAAGAGAGTTCAGCAGAGACAGAAGGGATTCTGGAAGTATGGAGTTTGGAAGGGATAATTCTAATAGACGAGAATTCAAGAGAAGAGATTTCAGTGATAGGAAACCCGCTCTTGAGATGACAAAAGTCACTTGTGCTTCTTGCGGTGAAAAGTGTGAAGTGCCTTTCAAGCCAAGTTCAAACAAACCAGTATATTGCAGGGATTGCTTCACTAATAACAATGACAGTAATAATGACCGCAGGAGTTTCAATAGGTTTGATAAACATCCAAAAAACAGGTCATCCTCAAATAATATATCCGAAAACGATCTTGACCTAATCAATGAGAAACTCAACAAGATAATGAAAGCTTTGGACATAAGATAAGACACGGCATCAAGCCGAAGGCTTTATAACAATCACTTCTTTTTAACACACCATAATGACTGACTTTAATAAACTTCACTTGAAGAAAGATATCCTTGCAGCGTTAGCAAGGCTGAAACTAAAGTCTCCTTTCGAAGTTCAGGAAAAGATAATTCCAATAGTTATGCAAGGGAAAAATATTGTATTCACTTCAAGAACAGGTAGCGGGAAGACTCTTGCATACCTATTAGGTTTCTTAAGTAAGATAAACAATAAGCAAGGACTGCAGATTATCGTACTTGTACCGACTCGAGAGCTTTGCATCCAGGTGGGTAAAGAGATGCAGAAATTATGCGAGTTATTAGACCTAAATGTAGGGATGCTCTATGGTGGACGTGATGTACATGGAGATTATAGAACTCTGATGAAAAAAAATCAGATCATTGTAGGAACTCCTGGGAGATTACTGCAACACATCAATGATAAAAAACTAAAGGTGGGTGAGGTAAAATGTTTAATATATGATGAATCTGATCAGATGTTTGATCAGGGATTCTATAAAGATTGCGTGTACATAAAAAAAAGGGTCAGCAAAAATTCTCAGATAATACTTGCATCCGCAACTATGACCAGAAAAGTGAAAGAGTTCATTGATAATGAAATTATGAACTATGAACTGCTTCTGATAGGCGATTTAATCCCAAAAAATATCACCCAGGAAAAGATTTATTGCGACAAGCTCGAAAAGAATAACATCCTTCTAAGAATATTCAAAGAGAAGAAGTTCAATAGAGCTATGGTGTTCTGCAACACTAAGATCAAGTCACGCAACATTGCTGATTTCCTTGATAATAATAAGTTCAATGCGAAGACATTGAGCAGTGATCTTGACCAGCAGGAACGTCTGAACCATCTTAACCTTTTCAAAGACGGTAAGATAAAAATATTGGTCACCACCGACGTTGCTGCAAGAGGGATACATATCGAAAATGTGGATATGATAATAAATTATGATGTTCCTACAAGGGATGAATTCTATGTTCACCGTATAGGACGTACAGGAAGAAAAGATATCAAAGGATATTCTCTCACGTTAGTTTGCACTGAAGATGAAGATAGATTTAAGAATATAGAATCAGAATATAATCTAGATATCCAAGAAACTACGATGTAGCCGCGTGGCAGTGCTGCCCTGATTAAACTAAACAAATACATATTGTTTAGTAAGAAAAAATAGAACTCGCAAAATAAAACACATCGCACCCGATTAAAGAATTATTTCTTCAGATAGGAGACTAGCACAGCCACAAACAGCAATATGCATGCAAGTGCTGCCGCAAGAATATAGTACACACTTGCAGTCATTCCTGGTTCCAGTATTGACCTGGAAGGGTCGACGGGATCATAGTAAACATCGACTTTCTTTCCTGAAGGGTATTTGTCCAGCACAGCATCTGCTTTAGTTTTTTTGCTATATGAAGTTACCAAAGAGATTTCATTTCCTGTGTAATCAGCACCATCAACTTTGAAATTATACTTAACAGATGGAGCGTATTTTGTCTTTCCGTCTGATGTTGTTCTGGAAAGTGTAGAGCTTGTCACTTCACCACTAACTTTTGGCCAGGACTCGCTTTCTTTTCCTATGTTATACTTGTATATTCCGAATCCACCGAATACAACTGCGAATAAAAGTAGAGCTATCATTATTATTGCAGCATTGCTTTTGGTGTTTGATGTAGATGTTACGTTTGCTATTTTATATCACCTCAAGTACATGAGCACAAAAAAATATCAAAGATATCCTACATATTATCCAATATAATTAGTCTCTTTAGGTATTCTGCCCTGCAATTTCTTCAATGCCTGCTTCTTGGATGCCTTACTCAATTCCTGTGTT
>CAZXTQ010000067.1:0-5736 GCA_964643595.1 uncultured Methanosarcinales archaeon | reverse complement strand
TGCACCTATTTCAAGTGCCCTGGCCAGTTCATCTTCTAACTCAGATATCTCTTTGTCGAGCTCAGATATTTTTATTTTTAATGATAGTTTTGTGTTGATTGTCTTTACGACTTCACGAGCTCCTTTGATTCCTAGATATGCTGGATGTCCAAGTGTTTCAGATAACAGACATACTGCAGGTATTTTTCTTTTGCCTGCAAGCCCTACCATAAGTCCACTTACTCCGATTATCGGTCCGACTATTCCATATAGCTTATCGTTGAGTTTCTGTCCTTTTGAGAATTTCTTGATTGCATCCCTACTATTGCCTGTCACATATACTTGTGGTTTCTTAGGTACATCAGCCAGCCCGATTCCGCCAAGTGTAACTACAACTTCAACATTCATCTTCTGTGCCAAATCCAATATTGCCTCACAAAAACTGTAAGAGCTCTGCTCGTCTGCTGGCTGAACATCTCCTGTCAATATTAACAGGTCTCCTTTACCATTACGTTTCTTGAAATAGACTTCAATAGTAGGTAATTCTACTAAATTGTCATCGTTTACGAATACAGAATTAGGAAGGTCGTAACTGAAAACATTATACATCCTTTTCGCTTTGAGTTCATCTATGATGAAATCAGCAGCAATCTTTCCAACATTGCCTATTCCTGGTAGTCCTATGATAAGTGTTGTCTTATTCAATGCAGGTATCTTCTTTACTAATGGTTCGAATTCCCAGGACATTGTTTCACCTCTAAAAAAAAAGCACTAAAGCAAATCTTTATCTTTAAGCATTTCCTTTTTTGCCTCACGTCTATACTTTCCATAAGGGTCTTCAGGGGAATACTTTGCAGGTATCTGCGGTACTGCTTCGCCACCGCATGCAGGACATTTTTCGTGCATAGTATAAGCACTACATTTTTTACATTTCAGAATATGATTGGTCATCTTCAGGAAGAGGCTTTCTTTTTCTTTTCGATACGTTTGAATGAGTACTGGCAGTCTTTTTCTGATGCAGCACTTTCGACAAAAGTTATTGCTTTGTCCATTATCTTCTCTGCGTCTTTGTAATTGTCAAGCTGGATATTTATCGTATATGCTCCGCCACCTTTATATCTAAGGGTTATGGCTTCGTCAGTCTTATCTGCAGCTATGAGAATATTTTTTACGACTTCGACACCGTCAGGTGCATAACTCTTGAGCGATATCTCGCCTTCTATCTCAACTTCCGGAGGTTTAATTCTCTGTCGTATAACTTCTGCAAGAAGATCATATGTCTTTTTATCGAGTTGGAGTCTCTGAAGTTCATTCTCATCGACGATAAACTCTTCAAAAAGATCGTGTAAAGTATCATAATCTTGAGAAGACTTCTTGACAAGATCATCATACATCTTATGCTTGTCAATCTTTAGTTTGTCTGCTACGAACTCTACAATCTTGAGTGCTTTCTGGTCTTTCTTGATGAGATCTGCTTTCTCGCGTCGTTGTCCTTCGCTGACTCTTCTCAAAGAGAGATCAATGTGACCTTTTTCGAGATCTATCTTCAGGACTTTGCAGATTATCTTCTTGCCAATCTTTACGTAGTCGTTTATGTTCCTGATACGTCCAGGCGAAATTTCAGAAATATGTATCATGCCTTGCTTGTTCTCGTAATCATCGATGTTAGCGAATACACAATGAGGATATACTTTAGTTACTGTACACAGGACAAGATCTGACTCTTCTGGCATGCCCTGTTTTTTCTTTACCATCCTTACTCAAGGACCTCCAGGATCCTTGCTTTGACTCTTGATTTGCCGCCGGTACTTTCAGCGAGTGGCTTGTCACATACAAGGCACTTTACGTTTGTAGAAGTCTTTCCAAACATGATCTGTTCGTTCTTGCATTTAGGACATCTGATCTTGATGAACTTGCTTGTCGGTTCTCTTAGGACTGTTTTCATTTTGCACCTATCTTATACGAACTCTACTTTTTTGGCTCTGAAACCACTTTTCTGAGTATGACTCTTCTTGCACTCTTTACATTGATATCTTAAATCAGTCTTCTTTGTTGGCTTCTTGCCTGTCATCTTGAAGCTGCCTATTGGAGGTTTGGAGCCATATTTGCCCAGGTTTCCATGACCTTTTCCGAATCCTGTTCGCTTCTTTGCAGACTTTGCTAATGGCCTAGATGAGCCCGGCGTTCTCTTCTTTGCCTGTGTGACTTTATGTTCTGTATGCTTTTTGCAATAAGGACACAATCTTTTCATGATTTTTGGAAGTTTCATTTTTAAACACCTTGAGGTCAAAACGCCTGGAAACCGGTTGTTTTAGTTTAATACCTGTTCTGCTTGCTTCTTTTCAACCAATACCCTCGCTAATTCGCCAGGAAGCTCAATTACAACCCCTTCATCGTAAGGACCGTAAATTTGGAGGTCTGGACCAACTATTTCGCCAATAGAGGCTAAAACCCTGACTTTTTGTACATTAGAGGTATTTTCAGTTAAACCGGGAGTTGTTTTTAACTCTTTCGGTTCCTCCACGACACTAACAGAATCATCAGAAGCGTCTGTAGTGCCGAAATGCATACCTCCTGTGCCTTCGTCATCCAAATCAGGTATCGGTGTTGCTTCAGGTGATATTTCATCTTCACTTTCAACTCCGTCTCTAAGAGCGATAGCGCCTGATAGAATTCCCGCCATGCTGCCGTTGAGTGTTGACGTGATTGTATCAGGAAGTGCCTCTACTAAGGGCATTTCTCCATTTGCTAACTTAAACAAAATGTTTTTTCTAAACTCGCTCAATACAGAACTTAATGTCTCAAGCATCAGGTTCTCGCAAGGTAGCATGTTTGCAGTATTGAGCAGGACGGCACCTGTCCGTGCTTTGTTCAGCGAAGTGTTGAGTATCTTTTTCTCTCGTCGTTCGTAAAGTTCCTTGAGTATTTTCTTGATGTTCTCGTACTCAAGACGGGCAATCTCTTTATCGTCTGCTTCAAACAGTACGCTCTGGCTTTCTTGTGCTTCAAATGCCGATCGTTTGTCATGCATGTATGTCAACACATCTTCAAAAAAATTCTCGTCTAGTTTCTGGAGGTCTTCCCTGTTCTTCTCAAGTCTAAGAAGCTCAAACAAGGTCTCATAAGTGATTACCACATCTTTTTGTTCCATAATATATTTTCCCCCAATACTGCTAGGAAATCTTGTTGTTTTTATAACTTATCTTTGATTATTAAATGACCACCTCCCCGACCTAAAGGTCGGGGTATCGAAGGGTGGTCGACCAGAGAATTTTGAGACCCCAACCTCAAGGTCGGGGTATGGATTCTCTGTGTATCAGAAAAGAAAGGGTTTTATAAATGGTTCTAAGACTGAAAAATAGCGATTTTTCTGTAAACAAACCACCCGCTATCCAGAGGTATTTATTACTCCAGCTTCTCAGCCACTAACGTCTTAAGTTTATCTAACACTTTATTGATGCTGACAAATTTCCTGTCGATATAATCTTTCTCTACGAAAAATCCATCATATGCTATCCTGTTTCTGATATTTCGTAGTTCATCTATAAGAACAAGATCTTTTTGTGTAAACTCTTGGTAATTTACCTGAATATAGTCAATCAATCTCTTGTGCGCACCTTCACCATATGTCTTGTATCCATCTAGCAACAGCAAGATACTCAAAAGTTCACGCACCACTTCATAATACTCTTTGGTTACGTTAGACGGATACTTATCTTTATCAATCGCAGAGATCATTTCAAGAGTAGTATCTACCATCTTAAGAATCGATCTTGCTTTGTCTTTATCAGGAGTTATCTTTATCAGGTCTTCCGTCTTAAAACACCTCTAAGTATCCTTTTAGGACAATACCATTCAAAATATTGTTTTTCAGTTCTTTGCTGAGCTTATTGATATCATTACTAAAAAACAAGTTAATTTTCCTGTGAAGCTTTTTCTCATACTTTGCAATGTCAAGCGTTTTCTCTTTGCAGAGCAGGAAAAAATCAATGTCACTCTTTTCAGTGTCTTCACCTTTGGCTGCAGAGCCGAATAGAATTATCACATCAGGCATACAAGAGTCATAGATGAAATCCGCCACTTCTCGCAATCTTATTATGATATCCATCTTTTTATACGTCTTGAAGAGTTCAGAATCTCTGTTTGCCCTGTGTGTAGGATAAAGGCCTTTTGTCTCTTTGATAATCAACCCATCTTGAACTAACGATTTCAGATGATTGGAGACAGAGGGTTGGGCAATTTTTGTCAATCGGGAAAGCTCTCGCATCTGGAAGTCTTTCAAAGGACTATCAAAGAATTCCTGCAATATCCTGTATCTGCTATAATTTTGTATCATGTGATATAATAATATAGCAACCGATATATAAATATTGCGGTTATCACCGAACAAAAAAGGAATTCAAGTAAGATTCATATACCTGTTATGTCAAAAAAACATAATATTATGGCAAACCTCCAATTCAGCGACATCCAGTTCCAGGATCATGAAACTCAGATACAGCTCCGTTTCCTGAAAGTGTTCCAGACCAGCATATCCAAAGATGACCTCAAAAAGCTGGGCAATTACAAGATATCTCCACACGAAATCGAAGCTCCAGACCTTTCCGATAAACAGCTAAGCAACAAGTTCTTTCCTCTCCTTGACAGGGCACTCCAACACCTGACAAGCACACTAACAAAACACAGAGCTATATACATCCACCAGAACTCAGGCATACCTCTAATAGGAACACTTTACTTCGGGATTGTTGACAGAGGTACCAACATAATCGAGGTCAAGCCTATCACTGGCTGCAATATCGATTGCATATTCTGCTCTGTAGATGAAGGAACATCATCCAAGAAACAGGTTGACTTCGTTGTCGAAGATGATTATCTCATAAGTGAAGTCAATAAGCTCATTACGTTCAAGAAACAGAACCCGACAGAGGACAACCCAGATACTAAGATTGATGTCTTCATCAACACTCACGGCGAGCCTCTGCTGTATAGCAACATGACAAACCTGATCAAGGGTCTGCGCACGAACAAGAACATAAACACGATTTCAATAATCACTAACGCAACTCTTCTCACCCAAGACCTTGCTGACGAACTTATCGAAGCAGGACTTAACCAATTAAACATCTCGCTCAACGCTATCGATCCAGAAAAAGCAGAGCAACTGGCAGGCACCAAAGCTTACAACGTGAACAAGGTTATAGATATCTGCTGTTATGTTGCAGACAAGCTCAAGCTAATCATAGCCCCAGTCTGGCTGAAAGGCAAGAATGACGAGCAAATACCTAAACTGATTGACTTCGCTAAAGGCATTGGTGCAGAGATTGGAATCCAGAATTATATGGTCCACAAAAAAGGGAAAAAAGCTGCAAAGCAGGTCGAGTGGAACTGGTTCTACGCTCAGCTCGAACAATGGGAAAAAGAGACAAATACCAACCTCAAGACCAAAGAACATACAATATCCAAAACCATAAAACTCGAGAAACCTTTCAGGAAAGGCGACACTATCCGCGCAGAAATCATCTGCCCCGGAAGACTCAGCAACGAAGTCCTTGCAGTAGCTCAAGACAGAGTTCTCAGCGTTGTGAACTCAAAGAAATCCTGCGGTCAGACTAAAGTACGTATTCTAAGAGATAAAGATAATATCTTTATTGCAGAAGAAATATGAGTAGCACCACATTCTAGAAACCCACGTCTGCGTTAATAACGCAAACTCGCTGCTCGTAACTATCTCCGTAGCAAGCTACGGAGTATTAC
>CAZXTQ010000066.1:0-8383 GCA_964643595.1 uncultured Methanosarcinales archaeon | reverse complement strand
CCGCCTAGCGCAGTCATTGGATTATTATTTCGAGGTCACAATCGCACGATTTAGAACTCTGTGAATTATTCAGACGGAGCGCGGCACATATTTACCGTCTAGCTGACTTATTGCATACCACTTCAGGCATATTAAGTAATGTTCGCGCAGCGAAAACGTTCAATTCGGCAGATAGCAACCGACTGCGATGTAGCCGCGTGGCAGTACTGCTAAAATTGAGCTAAACAAAGGCTAATATGGTGAAAAATATTTCTTAGTGATACATCACTCTTGCATCTACAGTTTGCGCGAGAGGGTCTACATTTTCTTGTCCTTTACTGGTAGATTTCATCAGGGTGATTTCGAGCTCTGCAAGGTCCATATTTGGTGAGTCCATCTCCTGTCTCCAATCTTGCACTCTTGCATTGGTACGGTACGCTTCAGTTATCCGTCCCTGGACTGCATAGTCGAACAGTTCCATTTGGTTTTCTACTTTCACGTCTGGAGTCACGCCGTTGTTTGTTGCTGCGACAGTCAGGACAGGTCTCTTCATAGGATCTGTTGTCACTGCTTTTGTAATATGATCATATCCTGGGCCAATGACTACCATGTCGTAATTGCCGATACCAAGCAGGACTGTGCTGGATAATTCATCGGTTTCCATGTGGGCCTGAACTCCCTGTACTGCAAGGTAGATTCCCATTGTCCGTCCAATTTCAGCATGTTCTGGTTTCATTAGTATGAGTGCGGTTCGTGGGTTGTATTTTTCTTGTGACATCTTTCTCATCTCCTGTATTATCATTACTTTGTTTTACCGCTCTGCATGTATGCGAGCATATGTGGTGCTTCTGCTTCGACTCTTGTCCTGTATTTTTGTGCGTCTTCATTTTCAGTATATGCTTTTACGATTCCGCCTTTCTGTGCCCATTGTACAAGATCTTTTGTATTTTCTACCTTAATATCGACAGGCATTCCATTTGAGGTCACGCCGATTGTTAATGATCCTTTTCTGGAATCGTGGTTCTCGACATATCTTGCTACATTGTTGAATTCTGGTCCGATTACAATCACGTCTACTACAGACTGGTTTAGATATACTATTGCACCTAGATCAGAGGTCTTGTAACTGACAGGTATGCCTGTTTTTGCAAGTGCAGTGCCTATGGCTTTTGCAGAATTTGCGTCTTGTTCTGCCATGAGTACCATTGCGTGTCTTGGAGCATAGCTTCCGTGTGGAATTTGATATGTTGGAACTGAGTTTGGTTGTGTTGCTGGTATGTTATCAACGATTTCTTCAAGATCTGAAGCATCGAGTTCAATTATTTCTTCTGTTTCAAGTTCATCAGCATCTCTTATTACGGGCACGACTGAAGGATCAACTTCAGGTTCTGCGAGAATGTCTATTCTTGAATTGACTGCTTGATTCATGTCGGATAGTATTGATGCTAGCGCTTCTTCAGCAGTTTCTATTTGATAATTTTCGGTTAGTTTGTTCATTTTATTCATCTCCTTGGGTTTGGTTCTATATTTTTCTGTCTTTGACCTTTTCCCGAACAGACCTCTTTTGTCAACACCTGGATGTTAAGTATGGTTAATTTTAGGATTCTTTTTTTGTACTGGTTTTGTAAATATTAGTTTGGCAGGGGACCCGGTGCCTGTTGATTGTCCAACAAAGGGGAGCTTTGGAGGAAATTTGGTGCACGCAGGCCCCTAGCCATTGATATTCACTGAAAAAGGATTGTTTTCCCAGTGTCATGAGTCTCAGGTTGCCCTGTGGACACTCATGGTTATACTATCTATAAAGCGCGCTTCATTAATAAAATCTTTCAGAATATTTTTTATTTTATACAGAAAAAAAGGTATTTGACACGAACAATAGTAAAATAATTAATAAATTTCTATCTTAAAACTTGGTTTGATCATCTTTTACAATCAATAAAAAGATTTTTATTCTATTTTATTTACGATTTAAATATGGAGTTAGAGGGTGTAAAAAGGGTTGCGTTCTGGGGAACTTTATTCATATTCATAGCCCTCATGGGTATTTTTGGAACTGGCGATAAAATCTCGATCCTGTTCAGGGTGATTCTGATAACTCTTCTCGCAATACTCTCTGCGATGTTCCGTCTTGAAGACAAGTATTCTGTTCTGTCAATAGTATTGGTTGTCATTGCAGGAATTTTTATCGGTATGATGGTTGCAGTCACAGGATATTCAGCGCAGTTCTGGTCATTTGCTTTCTTGTTTGTAATAATGTTCTTTCTGGCTTGTGAAGTGTTTGATAGAAATCTCATGCAAATATGATATCTAAAAAATAGTATTTGTTTAGCTTTTTCTTGCAGTGCTACCACCGCGCATTGCGTGCTTTTCAACAAGAAATTCCAAAAGGGTTGCACTTAGGTACATTATACAATGTTCGCGCAGCGACCAAACGTCGATTCGTCGGATAGCAACCAACAGAAGGTTAGCCGCGTGGCAGTACTGCCATTATTGAGCTAAACAAATACAAAATATCTAAAAAATAATAAAAAAATAAAAAAATTAAAAAGAGTTTTGTTGGATGGATGATCTTTATTGTGTGAGTGTTTTCAGTTCTACGCTTATTCTGTCGACGACATCTCTGCCTGTTGCCAATTCGCAAAGCCTTGTGTATGCTGAACTCATCTTCTGCGAAGCATTGTACATTACAGTCCTTGCAGGTGACAATGATCGTATCTCTTCCCTTGTCATTTCTGCATAAGGGATTCTGTCTTCGATGGTGTATTCTTGTTCTGGAACTTTAGGTTCTGTCCAATGGTTTATTGGTTTTAGTGGGATATTATCTCCCAACTCGTCTTGAGCCATTAAATAGAATGTATCTACCTCTTTTAGTTCAGCTTCGCCATTTTCATTGATGCAGAGCTCGTATGTGTTCACTGCTCCTTTGATGGCTTCGTCCTGTGTCAATTCGTCTATTTTCATTTTGTTTACCTCGCAACACTTGCTGCTAAACACCTTATCATAGGGATATGTTGCGAGGCATTAAAAAATTTTTCGGAAAGAAATTTTACTAAAAAAGTAAAAAATAAGAAAAAGAACGAAAAAACAAAATAAAAGAATAAATATTTTTTCTTTAAACACAAAAAAAGCACGTGAGACCATCTTTTCCTAGATTGTTACTACTGTTTAAACGTAAATTGCACAAAATTTATATATCAAATGACTGCAATATTAATACTCATGGCAAGGGGTAAGCAGGGAGATTCTCGTGGGCATGTATTTCTTAAGGATGAAATGTATAATTTTCATACTACTCTGAAACGTTGGCATTCTATGGGTATGGGTAGTCTTAATCAGATAGTTGAATGCAGAGAGGCTGCTACAGATAATGAGGATTCTATGACTTTCATGATTCAGCCTATGGGTGTTACAGTAAAATATACTCGAAGCATAACCGAGCGAAGAGTGTCTAAAGCTTTTGGGATTATCGGTCGTGTTGATGAGAGGATATCTTTCAAAGGATTGGATGCTCCTGAACGATATATCCGAAATTCATTCATCCTTTCTGAATCTGTTGGTGATATTGTCGAGGTCTCTGACGATCCGTTGATGGCTTCTGTGGATAATACTGACCCTGATGATATTGCCTCTTCGATGATGCGCCATTATCTTGATGTGTGCTTTGAGCAGTCTGCTGCGGCAATGGAGAAAGAAGGTGTTCTTTCTCTTCCTGGAGAGATAATGGCAGGTGTCAAGGGTGTGAGAAGAAAATTGAATCTTAGTCAGGTTGACA
Organism: uncultured Methanosarcinales archaeon; assembly: GCA_964643595.1. GTDB lineage: Archaea > Nanobdellota > Nanobdellia > Woesearchaeales > UBA11576 > JABMQF01. The sequence goes on along the minus strand of CAZXTQ010000066.1, from coordinate 4,632 downwards.
GGTTCAATGATGCTGATGGGCATCCTTATACTGCGACGACATTCGAGGATATGGTTTTTCCTGCATTGATGAATTCTTATTATCAGATAAGCTGTGTTGCTTATGATCGTTTTTTCATATTAGAGCACGACTTCCTTGTTGATTGCGGTGGTTCGTCTCTTCTCGAGGCTATTGTTGCAGGTGCAAAAGGCAAGTCCAAAGAGCTCGATTTCAGTCTTGATTCCAGGTCTGGAACAAAGCGTGATAGTGAAGTTAGTGATAGTGGACTGGACCAGACTTTCCGTTTCAGGGACTCTTATTATGCTCATAGGGGTGAGATGGATGTGTACGAGCACGAGAATGATTTTATATATCTTCTTGAAGGTCTTTTTCCGAAGGAAGGATCAGTATATGTCTATACCAGCAAACCCGAGATAGTGGAGCGGATATTCAAGTACGCTTTCAACAGGAGCGCAAAGGAACACACCCGCATACAGGATGGTGGCTGGCTTGTCTTCGAGGACCGCAATCTTAAAATCCATTTTCTTGGAGATGCTGCAGATGCAGAATTCAGCAAACTTAAGGATGAACTGTATGAACAGAAAAGGGTCGAACTAAAGAAAGGACGACAGGTCAGTGACCTGTTGGATTGACTGCGCTAGGTGGTATGGGCTCACCACGTGCGGCAGACTTATTACACACGTTTCTCAATAAAATATATAAACACTCAATGTAAAAGCTATATAATGGGTGTTAAAGAGGTAAAAGAGGGGGCTATTATAGATAGTGACCGGAAAATTCCATCTACTGTTGCGACTCAGTTCCAGGACAATGCTTCCAAGCCATTTTGGTCTTTCAAGTCTGATTCTTCTGCTGCAGATGATTTCTTTGATTGTTATGTTGCGTTCAAGGAACTTCGCTGCCATGAGTACATGTGGGATTGGCAGGGCCGTAAGATGGATGAGCTCATAGTGAAGAAACTGCTTCAGCATTATCCTAAGTTTTTCAAGGAGTATCCTATCGGCAAGTCATGCTTTGTTACTTACAGGGCAGGTTCTGAAGAAGTAAAGGAACTTGGAAAGATGTATCTTTCGATAATTAACACTAGCGATTTTGCAGTGAGTAAAAATATCTATACTCCGCCAATTTTTGAGGTTGCGCATTCTATCACAAGTTATGATAATCTGTCTAAGTTTGCTAAGCTCTACAATGAGTCAGTGTCTATAGCTACTGATAAGTTCAAGAGGGATTGCGGTCCTAAGGTTCTTTCAATGATTCCGACCCATGATTTTCAGAGCAGGGATTGGTATTCTGGTATGAACAGGTATTTTACAGAGTTTCAGAGGCATTTTCGGTGTAAGGCAGATTATTTTAGGCCGTTCATACCGAGATCAAGCATAGCTGATGGTGTGGGTTTTGTAGCTGCAGTGCTTGCGACCAAGCGCGCACTTGCGAGTTATGCTTCTTTTTCAAAGATAACTGGTATCGCGTCTTACCCTATTATTGATGCAGGACCTCTCATGTTCAGAGGAGGACTAAGTCCAACGACACTTAGAAATTTTATTGCTACTTATCCTGGTACTCGAACTGTGACCATAACTCCTGCGTTTAGGTTCGATCATGGTCTTGAGAAGGTGAAGGAGTCTGTCTTGACGTTAAACCGTCTGCTTCCTAAGAACACTTCAGTGACTTATTCGCAGGAAGAGATTAAACGTCTAGGCATAATAGAGAAGACATTCACGAAGAACTACAAGAATTCTATAAATGATTTGCCTGACATCGACGATATAGCAGAGTCTATGCGTCTTTTGAAGAAACGTGACACTACAAACATTGATACTGCTTTTGCTTTCTACTCTCTTGGAATACCTCCAGAACTAATAGGTACTGGTTCTGCAATCTTGGAGTGTATCAAGGAAGGCGTGGTTGGTGATCTTGAGAATTTCTATCCTAACATCAAAGAAGATTTGAAAGCAGCAGGGGTTCTTCTAAACAAGGAGAACCTTAACTTCCTTTCCAAGACCGGAAAAGGTTGGACTGCTGTACAGAAGGATGTTAAGCTTATCGAGGATTATACAGATTCATCTCTTGGTCCGGACTCTACTGACTCATTCATGCATCGTAATCATACATCTAATGTTTTCCATTTGTGGTCAACGCATAAGGATTTTTCAAGGGATATAATAGCTGCTGCCCGTTTGCGGCACGGGTTGGGGTGAATGGGTGGTCAAAACACTAACTAATAAAACACCCAAAACTGCTGAAATAAAGGCAATATTCTTTGATCTTGGTGGTGTTGTAGTTAATGATCTTTTTCCTTTGATGGAAAGTTATCTGTCAGGTATCAGTGGTAAGCCGTATTCTCAGGTGAAAGAGATTCGAAAGCAGTACTGGCTTGATTATGAGCTTGGCAGGATGGATGGCGTTAAGTTTTTTCAGTTGCAGATAGATGATCTTGGTGTGGAGCTTGATGCAAAAGAAGTTTTGGCCAAGTCTTTAGAATTGATTAAGGTCAGGCCTGAGGTATTGGGGATAATCAAGCGACTCAAAGCCAGAGGTAAATACGTCTTGGGTGTGCTTTCCAACAATACTGATGAGTGGTCAGATCAGACTGAAAATGTTTTGGGTATGGGAGAATTCTTTGATGTGTGGATATGTTCTTCTCATCATCATATTAAGAAGCCTGACAAAGAGATATTTGAACTTGCTGCAGAGAAAGCAGGCGTGACGGTCAAAGAGTGTCTTTTCATCGATAACATGCAGAGAAATATAGATGGCGCAAACGCAGTAGGCATGAAGGGTATTGTTTATACTTGTCCTGAGAAGTTGGTTGAGAGCCTTAAAAGATTCAATATAGATATTTGATATTTTATGAGGGTTTATTCTGGATTTTGGTTTCTTATGGTCACCTTTTTTCAAAACATTTATATAATTAGCATATATAACATATACTATGTTTATGCTTTTTACGAGATAGAATGAATGCTCTGGTACTTTTCGCTAAATTTCCTGAATCTGGAAAGGTCAAGAAGAAGATAGGCCAGATTATTGGCATGGATAATTCTGCTAAGATGTGTGCTGCGTTTATCAATGATTTGATTGCAGAGCACGGTGACCGTGATTATGATATCTATCTAAGTTTCATAGGTCATGAGTATAAGGAAGATTACCGTGAAATGTTTCCTCATGCTATCCTTTATGTCCAGCGCGGAATGAATATGAGCGAGAATGTCTCTTGTTCTTTTGAGGATCTTCTTGATGATTATGAAAAGGTTGCTATAATCGGTTGTGATGTTCCTGACCTGAAACATGAGCATGTGATAAAGGTTTTCAATGCTCTTGATTCTTATGATGTTGTTCTAGGCCCGTGCGAGGATGGTGGTTATTATGTTGTTGCCCTCAAGCAGGCGCACAAGATATTCAAGGATGTGCCTTTCGGAAGGGATAATCTTCTTAAGAGACAGATGGAAGTGTTGCGGGAGCATAAGCTGACTTTTGTTTTGCTGGACAAGCTTCCTGATGTCGATACTGTTGAAGAATTGAAAGATTTAAAGAAACGTCTGAAGCGCGAAGATGCTCCTAGGACTTTTGATTTCATCAAGGATTTAGAAGTGTGATTATTGTTCTTTTTGTATTTTGGCACAGCGACCAAACACATATTCATAGAATAGCAACCAATTGTGATGTAGCCGCGTGGCAGTGCTGCCGCCGCGACTTGCGTGCTTTTCAACAAGAAATTCCGAGAGGGTTGCACTTCAGGAATATTATTCAATGTTCGCGCAGCGACCAACTGCTGATTCTTCAGTTAGCAACCGACTACGATGTAGCCGCGTGGCAGTGCTGCAATTATTGAGCTAAATAAATACTTCTTTTTTCTTACTGAATCTTTTTTTACTTGATTGTTCTGGTTCTTTTCTCTGTACTTTTGGGTATGTTCCTGGTTCCATGAAAACTTTCTTGACCTTTACTGCAAGACTTTTATCGCGTTCAGCCATGTCTTTGCTTGACAGTCTAGCTTCTCCGAGACCGATCAGCTCTCCTTTCAATGACAATACTGCGACTGTCTGGTTTTTCTCTATTCCACTATGCAATCGAGCAATGCCTGGTACTGCAAGGTCTGCGCCGTGGCAGAGTGTGTCGACTGTTGTGTCATGTACCCATATGTATGGTAGGTGTGTGACTGCGTTCTCGACGGGTTGTACTACATGTCGCAACAACTTATCGTTTCCTTCTTCTCTCCAGTACCACATTGCGTCTGTAAGGTCCTGCATAGAAACAACTGTTTTCTCGTTGAATGGTCCTGCTTTAGTCCTGCGAAGTTCTGCCATGTGTGCTCCTGTCCCGAGCTTCCTTCCGATATCATGGCATAATTTTCGTATGTATGTGCCGGCTTGACATCCGACGACAAACAACACATCCTGTCCGATGACATCGATTATTTCAAGATAATATATTCTCCTGTCGCGTACTTGTCTTTTCACAGCAGATTTGATTGGTGGTAATTGTTTGATGGTTCCTACAAATTGAGAAGCGACAGCCTTTACCTCGTCTATGTTTACTTCTTTGTGTAGGTGCATGATGCAGACATATTCTTTTCCTGCAACAAGCAATGCCTGAACTACTCTTGTCGCCCTGCCTATTGCAGTAGGCAAT
>CAZXTQ010000065.1:0-8396 GCA_964643595.1 uncultured Methanosarcinales archaeon | reverse complement strand
GTGCAAAACTAGTACCTGCCCATCTCAAAGGCGCAGAAACATAATTTAGGAAGCCAAGAGTCTTTTTCATTAAAACACCAATCATAGAAAGACGTCCTTCGTGAGCGCTAGTCAGACCGAAACTCTCAACCCTCGCACACTTCTGGATGAACTGAGCAAGAGTCATATCTTCAGCGATTCGGAAAGGCACAGCATCTATCTGTCCATGGTCGGACATGATAATAATATCGTATTCATCTTCGTCGACATTCTTACAGATACGTTTTATTCTCCTGTCAATAGCGCGTACCATGAAATGAGCACTAGTAGAATTTGGACCTCTAAGATGAGCAAGGTCGTCAAAACCCATATAGTTCACAAGTATTTTCGGAACGCGTCTTTTTATATCGAGGATAACTCCGATCGTGATTATTTCTGCAAGTATGACATTCATAAGGAAACGTCTCAGGGGTAGCTTGAAACCAAATATTGCTGAACGCTTACCTAAAAGACGACCAAAAGGATAACTGGTAATCTCAATCAGTTCGATAAGCATCTCTGCTGTAGTGTAATAAATTACGCGGAACAATGAAGCAGGATGCAGGAACAGGAAAAGCCAAAGACTGCTCTCCTTGATGCGTCTGAATCTCTTGTTCTTTGTTAGGGTGCTCATGGTTAGGATTGAGCGAGTCGCACCACCTGAAAAATGATTGGAATAAGATGAGCCGTCCTGAAGAATACCTTTTTTATTTTTGAAGTATGTTTCTTCAGCATACTTCACATCATTAGGATTTCCGAAACTCACCTGCTTTTTGTTCTCTTTGTCTACAAACCTGAAACCAGGAATCATCGAGTTGTCCCCATACATAATGCCTGACTGAACAGCAGGAGTCCCGCTCGGGATGCCGCAATTATATTTGTGCAGATGGTACCCTTTCTTCTCAATCAACGATTTCGTGAACTTACAAGAATCCTTTTCCAGAAAACGCTTCATGATATCGTGCGCGAGCGAGTCGACCTGTATTATAAGAAGTTTTTTCTTCTTGAACTGCTTGACAATATCAAGATCAAGCATGCGCATGACAGACTCGTATCGTCGGTCTTTGATAGGTCTGCTCTTCTTCATCGTCTTTTTATATTTCCTTCCTGCCAATCCTTAAGTATTATTCGAGCCGCTGAATTAGTGTCGGGCAGACCGCCTTTTTTTAGTTTCTTTAGTTTTAGAGCTATCTGTTCAAGAACAATCTCAGGATCATCATCGTGATCCACACCATAATACGTTTCAATCTCAATAGGCATCAATTCAATCATCTTGATGACAGACCCTTCAGGATCCTTAAGATTAGTGAACGTCTTTGCAGACAGCATAGCATGCTTGTTTTCATCTTTTTCCTGATATGGAAAGACACCAGGAGTGTCAATCAAATACAGTCTCTGCGAAACCCTGATAGTCTGGATACCTTTAGTATGTCCTGAAACAGGAGATGTTGATGCAGCAGCACGACCTTTCAATGCGTTTATGACAGACGATTTTCCTGTGTTAGGATAACCAAGAACGCCAACCGTAACCCGTTTTTTGTTCTTGCCATGCTTCAAAATAGCTTCCCTTAACATAGTGGTGCCCAGATGATCCTTTGCAGAAATAAAAACACTAGGCTTTAATTTACGCTTCCATTTTTCAAGGGCGCTCTTTTCTGCAAGATCACACTTGTTAATCACATAGACAAGCATCTTACCAGACTCTTGAACTTTACACTCAATCTCCTTATTACGAGATTCCTCAACCATCCTTGCATCCAATATCTCTAGAAGAATGTCAGATTCCCTTATAACGTCATTTACGACCTTCCAAAAGTTAGGCATGGAGTTCTGATGGGTGAGGGGGTTTTTAAAGGTTTTGTGGCAGTATCAGAAATGCCGTGCGGGCAGGTAATAAGTCAGCTAGACTGCGAATGCAGTTATTTTTCTGGTTTATTAAAAATTTGGGTTTAATACTCTGCAGCTTGCTGCGATTCAAATTTTTAATCCCGCAAACTCGCGTGTCAAAGCGAGTAGCGTAATACTCTGTAGCTTGCTACGGAGATAGTTACGAGTAGCGAGTTTGCGTTATTACATATCAAGTATTTGTTTAGCTCAATAATGGCAGTACTGCCACGCGGCTACACCATAATCGGTTGCTAACAGATGAATCTGTGTTTGGTCGCTGCGCGAACATTGTCTAATAAAGAGCAAGTGCAACCCTTTTGGAATTTCTTGTTGGAAGACACGCACGTCGCGGCGACAGCAATGCCAGAAACAGCTAAACAAATACCATATCAATATATTTGGTTATTATTGTATGTTGAACTCTTTCTTGATCATCTCGATGAGTTCTTTTTCATCCTTTGCGCGCATAAGGACGTTGCGTTTCTTGGAAGCCGCCTTTGCACCCGTGCAGAACCACATAGCATGCTGCTTAATCTCAGGGAATCGTTTAGTCGGTTGGACTTTTTCGTAAAGGTCTATGAATTCCAGCAGTCTTTTACCTTTCTGCTCTGTAGTCTCATCAGGAAGTTTCTTGTTCTTGGTGAGCAGAGCTGCGCATCGCTTGAACAGATAAGGATTGCCCATCGCACCCCTGCCAATCATCACACCATCGCACCCAGTCTTTTCTATCATCTGCTTAGCATCATCCGCAGCCCAGATATCACCATTACCTATCACGGGAATGTTTACTTTCATCTTGACCTGCTTGATAGCATCCCAGTTTGCTTTTCCAGTATACATCTGTTTTGTCGTGCGACCATGCACTGCAATGGCTGCCGCACCAGCATCTTCCGCAATCTTAGCAGCAGCAACATGATTAAGATGTTGAGAATCCCAACCTATACGGATTTTGACGCTGACGGGTTTATTTGTCGCTCCTGAAACAGCACTAATTATCTTGTTCATCTGTTCAGGATGTTTTGAGAAGAAAGCGCCCATCTTTTGACCGAGAACATCCTTATCAGGACAGCCAAAGTTCAAGTCAATTATGTCAGCATAAGGTTCAATGTACTGCAGAGACTCCTTCATTATCTCAGGGTCACGACCAACAATCTGGATAGCAATAGGTTTTTCTTCTTTTACAAAATCAATCCAGACCTCCCGATTCTTTTCTGCTTTGACAAGACCCATCGAGTGTATCATCGGACTATAAACAAGACCTGCACCGTAATTATGACACATCAACCTGAAAGCAGTAAAGTTCACACCAAGAAGCGGAGCTAAACAGACAGGAGTTTCGAGCTTGACGTTGCCGATTTTAAGCTGATTCATTTTCTTAGTTTATCTGCCATACAAGTAAGTTCTTTTTTTTTAACTTTGGGATAAATATCAATATCTTTAACAGAAGCAACTATGTTTCTTATCCCCATATCCAAAGGAACCAGCTGATAATGGATGTGCGGCTGAGTTGCGAACTTCTTGCTGTTCAAAAAAATGAATGTAGGAGTGCCTGACACTTTTTCAATCCTTTTCTGTACAGATTCCAGTAGATTGTTTAAATCTTTAGATTCTTCACCATCTAGTTCATCAAGAAATTCAACATGTCTTTTAGGAAGCACAAGAGAATGAAAATCTGCCTGCGGTTCTCTTATTATCATAGCAAAAGCATGATTGTTTTCAAGGAATATTCTGTATTTGTCTTTAAGTGCTTTGCACAATTCGCAGTCAGTCATTTTTGTCCTCTGTCTGTCTTAATATCTCGGGAAACAGTGTGAACTTTTGATGGTGTGTGACGTGGAGATAACGTGCTGATTTAATTATGTTGTGAAATCTGAGTTTCAACTCCTTGATAAAATTCTCAAGTTCAATCATACTTTTAGTGTTGATGAGCATGATTACAGACATTTTTCCAAGAGCGCGGAAAGCATACTTCACGCCTGTATTGTGCTGGATGATTATCCTGAGTTGATTTTCAGTTTCTTTACTGATATTTTTCATATCTATTATGATTATGTATTCATCAAGTCCTAATTTGTGGTAATCAATTACAGGTGTTGTTCTTAATACAATGCCTTCTTGTCTTAGTTTTCTTAGCCTGTATCTGACTATTTCTGAAGTGAGACCTGATTTTTTTGCAATTTTGTGTATTGGCAAGGTTGCTTCATCAGCCATGGCCTTGAGCATTTTTTTTTCAGTAGTATCCAACACTCTTATCTTCATACCTGCAGGGAATTCGTGAGGCTGGGTTAGGCCTTTGAGGTCTATACCTTTACCATCATACACAGACTCTATAATCTGAGTTATTCGATACGTCTCACCCACCATATAGAAATCGTAGTCAACAAGTTGATTACCGAATTTTGCGGCCAGTTCGAGTGTTAACTCGTGAAATTTTTCATTATCGCTGCAGATCATCTCTGCAAAATAATCCCATTCTCCTGATGTGTAACAGCTCCATAATGTGTTGGGGTGTGTGTTGAAGAACTCTGCAATTTTGTATTCTTCTTTAGGGGGTATGTTGAATCTCAGGAAGATATCATAACCTGTATAGCGTAAGGGATATGTGTCTATTTCAGTGATGTAATTGACTATGATTCCTTTCTTCTCCATCTGCTTGATTCTGTATTTGACAGCATCTTTACTCAAGCTGACTTGCTTAGCTATTGCTGAAGGTGGTGTGCGAGCTTCTTGGGATAATATGTAAAGGATTTTTCTATCCTTTAAATCGAGAGTTATTGTTTCCATTTTTCTTTAAATCGTTGAATTAGTATATAAATTTTCTTTTTTTAAAGAAGATTTTTCTCAATAGTTTCATATAATGCTGTGATTACTACTAGGTAACGAATTTGAGGTGAAATCGATGATGCACGATATGGCAACACAATACGCGATCATGCGAATGGAAAAAGCGAAGAGAATGGCTTTGAAGCAGACTGCTCGACAAAAGAAAGAGGGAGATGAATAAGATGCTGGTGGATGGCATTGACGCACTAGCGCTCAAAGTACTTGCCGAGTCTCGCAAGAAAGAGCATGTCAATGCCAACGATACTGATTCTTTGGCAGTACTCCGAAATCTTAGACCGCACTTGTACAACTATGATCGGAACAAGTACAAGGTCAAATGGTCACCAGGACAAGGAGATACTGCAGGAATACTTCGTGGTATGGGAAAGCTACCGAAGATTGAAGGAGTTCAGGTGGTGCTGAGGTGATGATGTCTTGGATGATGAATTCATAAATCAATATGTCTTGTGGAAACCGGTAAAGATAGTCAGTTTGATTACTTATATATTGATATTTCTGGTTTTTCCGTTCAGCGATTTCTGGGCAACAATAATGCTTTTTGGATTGATTGCATTTTGGAGCAGAGTGCCTGCAATGATATCTATGTTCACCAAAGAAGTGGAAGTGTTAGATTTCTTCACAGTTATGCTTGCATTGCATGTTGGAGGATTGTTTGCAGGAATATTTGGTGCAGGCATTATGCTTTTCTCAAAACTATTCGCGCCTAATGAATGGTATCTCTATACAATCAAAGATGCAATATCATTCTTTGTCTGCGCATTGATAACGCCTTTAGTCTATGTTGCTTCGGGAAGCACAATAATTACCATGTATGTATTCATGGTAGTTCGGTTCAGTGTCTACATGATACTTACTGTCGCAATAGAGCCTGAATGCATAATGCTTGAACTAGGTCTGTGCAGTGCAGGACTGCTTGTCGGAGGAATCTATAACACTTTCGTGATGAAATCTTTTGAAGGGTTTGTAGCCCCAATGCTTGCAGAAGGAGTTAAGTTCAATATGTCTCTGTTCATAATAGCTTCACTTATCGTCGGAATATTCTATCTAATTAGCAAAGTTGCGAAGTGGTTAGAGACTCGCAGAATGCAGAAAGTTGAAGCAGGGCTTGAACCATTCGAGAAACCACCTATTTGGGAATTAGATGCAGAATCTAAACCTTTACCACAGTTTATTAAGACACGTTAGAGTTTTCAGCGCCGGGGACGGGATTCTCGAAACTGGGGGTTCCGAGATGCTGAAGAATTAAAGATTCTTTGAGCATTCCGTAGCAATTCGAACCCGTATAACTCGGGCGAGTTACTTGGCCCTGAACCAAGCGCTGTACCTGATTGAGCCACCCCAGCATTGCTGGACTCTTCGCATTTGCGAAAAATATAAATACTATTCTTGCCTAATATTTTGTATCGGGCAGAGTTACTTGATTTTGAATCAGGTGTGCCTGTTTTGGCCACCTTTTTTTCTTTGTTTATTACGCGGTTGTTATTAAAGAATTCTCGTCGAGAAAATCCGTTTATTTTTCGTAGCTTTCGCTATTGTTTCGGGAGGGTTCGGAAGAAATTAGGTTATGACAGATATATCTGTAAGAATTATGATCTGCTCGGAAGAATCGCGGTAAATATTACGAAGGATAAAGAAAAAGTGAAAAGAAATAAAAAATTAATATTTTCAGTCTATCTCATAGACAATCCCTATATTCGCAGATACTCTTACAGCTTCAGGAGAGACAACATTAGATGAGTAGTCCCTCGCTCCACCAGCTTTCTCTGCCATAGCATACATAGGTGTTGGGTAATAATAATCATAACCTACGTTCGACTCAGATACAGAGACTATATCCTTTATGCTTACACCAAGACCCTGTGCTATAGCATCAGCCTTATCTTTTGCATTGCCTGATGCCTGGGCTAAAGCCTCACTGTTAACGTCTTCACGCTTTGAATCAGACAACTTGAAATTTACACTATCAAGTCCGTTAGCGCCAGCACTTACAGCGGTCTCGACCAAAGCACCAACATGAGTAACATCTTTAGTAGTAATCTTCAAAGTGTGCTGAACCATATAACCATCGTCAACACTCTGTCTTGTTTCAGGATCCCATTTATTCTGAGGCCACATATTATAATTTATTGTCTCCATCTCAGAATCCTTTACACCTGCTTTTTTCAAAGCTTCTTTTACAGTGCTCATCAGCCTTGCGTTCTCATCCTGAGCCCGCTTAGCAGTAGGCTCTTTGGTCTGCACCCTGATATTCACTTCAGCTTCATCAGGATCAACATCAAACTGAGCCTGACCTGTAACTGAAATAGTGCTTTTGTCAATACCCGCACCAGAGCCAGAAACATTCACTTCAGGCTTAGGAGCGAACATGATTGCCAATGCGATCAATGCAAATCCTAATGCAAGGACAACCATAACCAGATAATGATTTTTTTCATGTGTCATAAGTATCACCCTATATGTTGATGTATATTGATGGGTTGAGTATATATAAATATGTTGGGAAGGGTGTGAAATGGGTTGAAGTCATACTATTTGGCGTAAGGTTTAAATATGGCATATACAGAGTCTCTTATGGGGTGATAATTTGGCAGGATTAGGATCTATGGGATCTAAAGTGATGAAAGGATTCACAAAAAAACCTTTTAAAGAACGATTGAAAGATACAGGATATCTTCTAAAGAATTCTTTCACTATAATAGGTAAGGATTCAGACATAATAACAGCCACCTGGCGCATGATAATCATGATGGTGGTGCTGACAACACTATTATTTTTTGCATTCTACACATTCTTTGCAGGGTCACTTGTTGGGTGGGGAGTGCTAGCTTTGTTAGTTGCAATAGTTATGGGTTTCTACAGATTCTTTTTTGATGTTAAACAGAAAGCATGCCAAGCCTGGGTTGTTTACAATACAGTATGCGGGAAGGATATTAGTTTTAAGGATGCACAGAAGCATACCCAAGAAGTAAAGTGGACTTTGCGGAAGATTGCAGTGGTCGACATCCTTATGTCTTATGTTAAAAGCCAGCAGAAAAACAGGAAAGGAGGAATCTTAGGATTCTTGGTGCTGTTATTTTTGAAAGCACTTGAAGAAGTATGGGATTTACTGAGTCATTATATGATTCCAGCAGTTGTGGTAGAACAGAAAAAGATAACAGAACTCGTACCTCAGATGAAAGCGCTTAGGAAGAATGTACCTGCAACATTAGTTGGTGTATTTGGTATTGACTTTGTAGGTAATGTGGTCGGACAGTTATTGGGTCCAATCTATTTCGTGCTGTTCCTTTTATCTGTCGGAATAGGATATCTTACTGCAGGAACACTGCCTTCATGGACAATATATGGCTTTACAATCTCCTGGCTGCCACCATTAATCATGCTTTACCTGATATCAATCATTGGCGGCGGAATAAAGAAGTTCGTGCATTCGATCAAAGTGATATACTTCACTATCTTCTATACTGCAATCCAGTATCCAGGTAAGATAGACAAGAGCATGAAAGCAGAACTAACTCATTACCTTAAGTTCGAGGAGATGAGGAATAAGTAGTTAATTTTTTGTATTTGTTTAGCTCAATAATGGCAGCACTGCCACGCGGCTAACCTTCTGTTGGTTGCTATTCGATGAATATGTGTTTGGTCGCTAT
>CAZXTQ010000064.1:0-8487 GCA_964643595.1 uncultured Methanosarcinales archaeon | reverse complement strand
GCTCAGCCTCGTGCAACACAGTCTCAACATCCTTTGTCTGTCCGAAAAAAGACTTAAGCTTCTCAACAAGGTGCTTGCTCTCCTTGTAAGGACCTATCTTATCAAGGTCACCACGGTTAATGCTCTCAATATCCTTTATGAAAGCCTGTTCCATCCCTTTCAATTCTTTGTGGGAAGACTTTACCTCTTGAGTTATCTTATCAAGATCCTTTGCACTATCCTCAATATGCTTCTTTATCTTTGCAGCAGAATTATCGGCACTGTTAAGGCGCTTCTCGTCGACTTCAAGTTTTTCATTACCTTTATCTATCTCCCGCTTAACAGTAGCAAGCATGTTGTTTATCTCAGATACTTTCGACTGGAGCTCCTTCTCAGTAGCCTTCATCTCAACAAGATGCTTACGCTCATCACTTATACGCTTCATCTCCTCTTCAATAGAACCCATTATCTGCTGGTATTCCTTCTGGTCCTTCTTCAGCTGAGCCTCAATCTCGTCAAGACGCTTATCATACTCATTTTCCATATCCTTGCGTCTTGATTCTATCTGACCATGACTCTTACGAAAATCCTCAAGTTTCTCCAACTTACTGCTAAGCTGAGAGAAATTATTCTCAAGCAGCGAACGTATCTTATGAAACTCAGAATCGATGAGCTTGATCTCTTCATGGTCGCGTTCCAGTGCATTTATTGAAGATTCCACACGGCGCATGAAATCCTCTTTCTCGCCCTTAACCGCCTTGATCTTCTGCTCAAGCTCTTTCTTGCCAATACTCTTCTCAACAAGATATACTGTTGCGAACTGAGATTGTATAGAGATTATCCCTTCTTCTTCCAAGAAATCAGCCCATTCCTCAACACTGCTTGTGGAAACACCAAGCTCCTTGGCAGCATCTTTCACAGAAATCTTCTTACGCTGGGCGATAAGTCTAACTAGTTTATCTACTCCAGTCTCAATCACACTCTTTTTTCCCGCCAAATAAAACCACCGTACCCAGTACTTTACTAAGCACTTTACTATATAAGACCAATATAATGGTATTTAAAAAGGTTTTGGTGAAAAATGAACAAAAAATATACTAAATGTATTATAATATCATGAATAAGATAATGATGTGTCATGATGAAAATGCAAATCCTAATGAAAATGAAATTAATATGTATTAAGAACTATTCATCAGGAGAATAAACCAGTTTACCTATCTTAATGTGCCTTTGATCTGTATTGACATTAATGTAATCCAGGGTTATCTTCTCCTCAACATCAAATCCTGACAGGTTCTGACATTCAAAAGTATATATCGTCTGCTTGTTCTCCAAAAGAACATTAAGATTACCATATGAATTGCCATCACTAGTGTTTGCGGTTGAGTTGCAAGTACCGGTCACGTTCATAGTTATGTTTTTCAAAGCGAATCCAAACTCATTCAGCAAAACTATGGAAAGCAGGTCTTCCTGTACATCCGCGCCTAGGCAATTGATACCTGAAAGGAAATCACAGCCTTTAGGAACAAGATACTTTGCATTCGAGATATTGTGATAAAAAATCACCCCTCCCAACATTATCACAGAGAGTATTATCCAACCATAAGTGTGTATGTACTCAGTGGCTGCCTGACCTTTCCTGCTTTTTGAGATTCTAGATCTCAACACACCATTTCTTGAGATTCTGCTCATATCACATAATCCTCCATCATGTAACGCGGAATCCTTGTAAGAGTAAGATTTATATCAGTCTCATTATCCAAGCGGAATCCAGACCAGTTAGCCACCTGCCAGACAGTGATTAAATTATCGCACTGCCAATAGATGCTGTCAATTGCGCTAGTTTCGGTCGGGCATGAATGATACGGAGAGACTTCAGACTTGTCCACAAAACTCTCTATGCCATAGATGCTCTTATTGAAATTATTCTCGAAACGCATAAGGAAACTAGGGGCACCAGTAAAATTAGCATACAAAGTGTTAGCGACGTGATCACGGATGTTCGTCGTGTTAATACTCGCACCAGTGAAATTACCACCATAAATGGTCTGGTTTATCCTCTTCAGAACATTATTGCTCGTGTAGACTGCATACATAGGATCTTCAAAACCAATAATAGAAATGTCCGAATAAAGATATTTAATCTGGTTCCATGAAGCAGTAGACTTAGTATCTGACAAAGTGAGATTAGATTTCACTTCCACCCTTATAGTCCAGGGATCCTGATGATGTATACTCACGTTATTAACTTCCAGTGATATGTTTATACCCACACTATTTGCCTGCGCGTTTATCATCAAAAGCCAATAAGGGAACGTGTTATTCTGCATCACGCTGCTGTTCTGACCATTGATAGTTCCGTTCAGGAACAGCTCGGTAAATGCTGTGTTGGTATTGGTGACGAAAGTTCCTGTGTTTATCACCTCATCCTCCATACCGATAAGAGCCCTGAAACCAGCTATGTAGATCGCATTCTCCATATCAGTATCAACTTCCTGCAAAAAACGGTTCATTGTGTCAACTCTCGCCTCGATGACTGTAGACTTCTCCTGTAATGAATATGAATAAGTCACAGAATATGAGAAAAGAATTATTCCCAATAGAGATACAGCTATAAGCGTGAAAAATATACCTTTCCGGTTCCTGCTGAGACGGTTAATATAATTCGGATTCGGATTTGAATCGGAATTCGAATTTGAATTTGGATTCAGTTCCACACTCTCACCTCAATCACAGAAGGACCCCACATCGATGGAACATCAGACATAGAAGTATTATCAAGAACAAGATTGGACACATTCACAAAAGACCCCATCACATCCTGCAGACGCTGAACTGCATCATCATTAGCCTGACTTACTGTTGCAAAAACCTGGCCGAAACCGACAAATGAAGGAACATAGAAACCATAATCTATCATAGATTCAGGACGGATATCATTACCGCTGGTCTCGTCAAGACGGATATAGTTAGTCGCGAGTTCAGACACGTCAAGAAAAGTATCAGGAATGTACACATCAGTCGGCACCGCCCGGGCAGCCGGAGACTCGAAAACCATATTTCCAGGAACGAACCCAGTATCAGCATAAACCCTTGTGATGTAAGAATACTGCTCAGCTATATGCGCAAATACCGTGCTGATTGCGACAGCCTGGGAAGGAAATGAAAAACTAGCATCCTTTGTAGGATTAGGCGCGCCTCCGAAAGCATTTGTCTGCCTTATCTCTACAACACCATAAGGAAGAGCAGGAGTAACAGTATAATTTATTTCCATATAAGATGAATTACCAGGGTCACCTATAGGATTAGAATATATCAGAGTAATTCCGTCACCACCAACAGTATCACCTTCATTGTTCACGTAGACAGATACTACATTAGTTCCCAATATCACATCACCAGTTATGTCAAAAGATCCAGTCCAATTGTAGTTATTTCCGCACGCAGAACTATAAGAAAGACAATCATTGATATCATTCGAGTCACCAGCATCCTTTTGGTAGAATACAGAGTCAGAATTCACATATACACGGAAATCCCAAGCATCATCATACCACCACCATACCCTGTCCTGAAGATCGTTGACCTCCTGAAGATTCAAGTAGACCTTAGCAGATATATTAGTCGCGCCAGGAGGTACATGAAACGGCACCATCGACCAAACACCAGAACCGTCATTATTCGCTTCAACGCTCAGCACATTATCAAAATATAACCTCTCAGACCTTTCCGAAGTCAGATAAGTTATGTCTTCAGTGACATTATAGTTTATCGCGAGGTACATACCCGGATGCAGATGAGCATTATAGCCATTGTTCCAAAGTTGCAGGACCGCATTGTTAATACCAGGATTTATGCAAGCAGTAACATCCTGTGAACCGAAATAACCCTCCTCAGTCATCCCAAGACTGTTACGGGTTATCAGACAAGTACCATTGTTCAAATTGATGACATTCCAATCATTACCACCATCCTCTATATGCATAGATATGTATATAGTCGCATTATTTATTGTCGCGCTCGGCGACACATTGAACCACTTCGTAATGTATACATAGGCAGGATTTGCCGTTGAACCATCCCAACCAGAACCTTCAGGGGAACATGAAACAGTCTGAGTCGTGGTCTTTTGTATTGACGTCGCCCGAGCCTTGGAGACAAAACCCTTTATCGGCTTAGATTTCTCAATACCTGAAATTATCTTTTTTGAAGTCACCAAAGAATTCGTAACAGGATTAGACCGCGAATAAAGAGTCTCATTCGAGACCGCAAGAGAATAACCATAAATATTATCAAGAATCCCTTCAGTCATGTTCACAGCAAACTGGTTTGCAATAACAATCCTATCATCAGCCCAAAACTCTCCAAGCTGAACAAGTATAGTGTTGTTAAGATTAGTTATAGACCCATTATCCACAAGCGCCTGAATAAATGTGTTATTCATCTCGTGAACCTGCAGTTCTCCCAGCACATTCATGAAATCATGAGAAAGATGGTTTATGGTGGTGCGCGGCTGCTCGCTGGTGTAAGATGATGTTATCAGAAGAAGCCCGGCAATCATTATGAGCGCAGCGATGAGCGCATCTATAGTGAAGAACAATGCGCGTCTTGAAATCGTTTTCGTAATTTTCATATCAGCTCCCCTGGTAAACCAGAATAACCATCTTCACAGGAGTACTCTCGTAAATTACAAGTCTTGTGTTCTGCACCAAATTCATTGAGGCGTTCCAGGCAACACAACCTGAAAACTGATCCTCACAAAGCTCATTGAATTTAGTTCCGTTCAGGTACTCAAAGTAAAAATAATAATCCTTAGTAGTGTGAAGATATCCTCTTCGCTCCTCATAACCCCAAGAGTTGAAATCTGAAAGTTTATCTGAATCTATACGATAATCACCATTTGTCAGACCTACAGTACTAACATTAGAAGAAGACCAATTAGCAGGATATCCTTCAGTGACCATATATCCTGATATCGCTTTTGCCTCAGACAACAAAGAATTCATCAAAGTGTCATCGGAATAATCAGAATGTTCAACATAATAGAAATAAGATATGATTACTATGCTGAATATAAGAACACCTATCACAAAATCAGTATACCACACCTGAGCTTTTTGATTATGCATGTTAAGTGTTCACCTCGACAACTCCGTCAACCTTCCTGATTACGTTATTACCTTTATAGACATCACCAACAAAAGGCGGCACATTTACCGTGTACTCAGTCCCATCACTTGAAAACTCAAGAAAACCATTTTCTCTAGTTATGTTATACTCAAGCCCATCAATAGTAAGAGGCAGAAAAAAAGACCTCTGATAACCATCCTCTAACGCAATCGCAAGATTGAGTTCGGCCTTCACAGAGAGAGCAACATCCTTCAACTTGAAATAATCAGTATCAGACTGCATCTCACTGAAATTATCCCTCACAAAAACAGTGAACACAATAAGCGCAGTGAACAGTACTGAGACAAGCACAACAAATTCGAAAGCGACCTGCGCCCTTCGCGCAAAATCAATCAGAGATCTCAACATAACTCCCCCGCGACCTTATGTTGATATTATGATAGCCAGAATGAATATCAAGAGATCCCTGAATCGGCACTGTCGTGTAAATGACAATATGATCCAGACCGTTCTTGGTATGAACGATGAAAGTAATCTCATTATTGCCTATCGTAACATTATTGATATTCTTAGGAAAATAAGATCTCATCCGCGTACGAGAAGGCTCGCCAAGATAATACATAGACTCAGCAGAATCGCCAATCTTAAGCCCTATCTTCTGGACCTGATTAGAAATTATCTCATCCTCAGTCCTATCAGCATAAGTATAGAAAATAAGAATCATAGGTATGACAAGAACAGCAACAAAACCAACAATCACCAAGTACTCCATAGATACCTGTGCTTTACTTGCTAGTGCTATCTTACCCACCTCTTTTTAATATAATACTAACTAGTTGATAGAAGAATCAGGGCGATTAGAGTTTATAAAGGTAACGGGTATCACCTAACACACTCAAACTAGCAGACCACTTGCGAGTACTAAAAATAAAAAAATATTTAACCCGCAACATAACAACACTATCATGACCAGCCTTATCGGAATAATCTTTGGTAGCTTAGCAAGATTTTGGTATAATCTGCGCGTTTTCTTTCACTTCCACAAAACATTATTTGATATTATATTTCTACTGATATACTCGACCGAACAACTATTATTTTTTATCGCAATAGCGACGAAACCCTGCAGCGGACTGACAACAGTATCAATCTTTATAATAATATTCTTAAGCACTATCGCATTTGAAAGGATATGTATGCAAAGTAGATATGATGCCTTAACAAGAAATTTTAACACCATGAATATCGAATATAATCAAATAATCAGTGAAAACGATAGATTACAATACATAATCAAATCAAAAAATAGAAATGTTTAAAAATGGAAAAAAACAATAAAACTAATATGGAAAAAAGAGGTAGTTTGGGAGGCAGAGTTATGACTGAGCAAGAAATAGACGAAATTCTAAAAGATAGTAAGAATCGCTCGGATGAAAGTAAAATAAGATTTGAAAAAGCAGCAAAAGCAGTAAAACAAATCCTGTTGTAAATATTTCCAAAACCTTATAAACAATTATCAAAAATACTCATTCTATGGTTGAATTATGTGGAATTGATGAAGCCGGTCGCGGTCCTGTAATAGGCCCGCTTGTTACAGCAGGAGTAGTCATAGATTCTGATAAAGAGATGGAGTTCAAAGCTATTGGCATAAAAGATTCTAAACTCATACATCCTGCAAAAAGAGAAGAGCTTTTTGATATTGTCAAAAAGATGGTAAAAAGGTACGAGATAGTTGTACTGGAACCACGCGACATCGATGCAGCACTCATGGATCCCGCTACCAATCTCAATTGGTTAGAAGCAGACACCAACGCAGAGATTATCAACAAGTTGAAACCTGAAAAGGTGATTGTGGATTGCCCATCAAACAATATAGCAGATTATTCTGATTACATCAAGAAGAAACTTAATGTCGACTGCGAATTGATTGCAGAGCATAAAGCAGACCTAAACCATCTTGTTGTCGGTGCAGCATCAATATTGGCGAAGGTCACCCGGGACAGGATGATAGAAGATATCAAGAAAAAAGTCGGAAAGGATATCGGTTCGGGCTACCCATCAGATCCAAAAACAAAAGCATTTATTTCTGAGAACTATGATAAATACCCTGAAATATTCAGGAAAACATGGCAGACCTACAAGAACGTCGTTGCTTCAAAAGAACAGAAAGGACTGAATGAATTCTGAGCTTAAAATAATTGTATTTGTTTAGCTCAATTTTAGTATTACGGCCACGCGGCTACATCACAGTTGGTTGCTATCTGCCGAATTGACCGTTTTCGCTGCGCGAATATTACTTAATATGCCTGAAGTGCAACCCTTTTGGAATTTCTTGGCGGAAAGCACGCACGTCGCTGTGGTTCAGGCTTTGCGTGAACCTTGCAACCGCAGGTTGCATTGGCAGTACTACAAGAAAAAGCTAAACAAATACAAATAATTTATTGGTTTACAACTTCTAGAACGCTTAAACGCTTTGATTTGCTTAAGATTACTTATATACAGAAAACGAAGCCTTTAAATATAAAATTCAAATTTTCTAGAGGGAGAGGTAGATGATTTTGGCTTTAAAATGTCAAAATCTTGCGACCACCATCGGTTGTAGACTGCAGGTACACTCGGGTTCGCTCGCTTTCGAGCACATTTATCCCGCCTGCACTACCAATCATAGATTGGCGGTATAAATGTATAAAAATAAGAGGTTAAATGGCTTCTAATATAATCTACCTGACACAGGTGCGCACTGGATGACAAGAATAAACAAGATGATCATGCATGGCTTCAAGAGCTTTGCGAAGCGTACAGAGATACTCTTCGGACCAGAATTCAACTGCGTACTCGGACCAAACGGTTCCGGAAAATGCGTGACAGGCGACACTCTCGTCCATCTAGCAGACGGAAGCCTCAAAAAAATCAAAGATATCGTAGATGAAAAACTTGAAACAAACCCGGTAAAGAAACTTGATGATGGATTCATGGCGTATGGAGATTCTACTGAAACAATCTGCATGGATACTGACACACTAAAGATGCGCAAAAGACCTATCCAAGCATACATAAAAAGGACAGCACCAGAAAAACTTGTAAAAATACAGACAAGAGCTGGCAGAAAAATAACTGCAACAGAATACCATCCTCTATTTGTATTAAAAGACGGATGTATCCAAAGCGTAAAAGCAGAAGAACTCAAAGAAGGTACACGGATTGCAGTACCTAGAAAAACAGATATTGCGACCAACAGAACATTCCTGGAACTTATTAACCTAATAACAACAGAAGATAACATCTACGTGCCTTGGGACCAGAAGCACACGACAATCCTTGAAACAATAAAAAAAGAAGATTGGAAAACAACTGCTGAATCCATCGACATCCCAC
>CAZXTQ010000063.1:0-8695 GCA_964643595.1 uncultured Methanosarcinales archaeon | reverse complement strand
CTCTCTTCGTGCGTGAAAGCCTTCAAGGAAACCTTGAAGTTCAGGTCGGGGAGTGGGTCATTTGTCTTCTCTCCAGCCTTTAGCTACAGCCCACAAGAATGAATGTATTGGACTATAATCTTTTGAAAGATTTGATCTAATATGATAAGGAAAACTAACCCCTATATCATATTTGTCAGTAAATTCTTTAAAGCTTTTTTCATACCTGTTAATGCTCATCGCACCACAAGAAACGACAAATATCCAACTCCAAGGTTGCTCTTTGCGGATTTCAATAATTGCTTCTTTTTCAACTTGAGAATAATGTAGAAGATACCCATCATAACCTTTAGGCAGGTGGCGTGGAACATACTCCCGTAATAAATCTACTCTAACTTCGAGACCCTCACTTAAAATTTGGGCTAGTCTTTCTTGATCTCCCAAATATTGCTTACATCCTTTAAGTCTATCAAGTAAATCTTTATAGTAATCTGTTACAAACTCTTGTGTGAATCTCTCGCGATTATCGACCACAATAATTTTTCGCTCATGCATATGGAATTAGTTAGGAACAGAAAATATCTAGATTTAGGCGATATGTATCGCTTATTCAAAAGAGAAGGGTATTAATTTTGATTCAGCTTTTCGTAAGTGTACTTGGAATGTAGAAAAGCTCAACTTAGCAATTCTTGCAAGTTGCTGTAAGTCTATATCTCTAGGAACATTATAATAGCCATATTCGATAGCTAAATTTATAGCCATCTTTTGTTTTTCTGTAAGTTCAGGACTGATTTTAGATAACGAGATTGACTTGATATTCTTTTGTTGGATAGATAGTAATTTACCTTGATAGCTCTTAGTCAACATTTTGATTATATTCATTAAATCTTTTTTATTAAAACTAGCTAAGTACCCAATTTCATAACCATTTTTAGAAATAAAACTTGGTTTTACGTAGAATATTTTTTCGTTATATATAGGTTTTAGAGATGCTGATTCTTTAATAGCACCAATAAAAAAATCATTTTTTAATTCAATATTTAACACTCTTTTATCTGATTTTAAAGATTTGATGAACTCTTTTATAGATTTTTTATTGCCAAATAAGTTGCCCACAATTTGTACAAAAATCCAACTACCTCTTCTTGAATGAGAAACAGGATATCCGAACATGTCGACCCCGTATTTGACTGTTCGACTACCAAGCAAGGACTTCTCTCCGTTTATCTTAACTTTTGCTACCCACATAAATTCAACGATATATATCGTGTTTAAATAATTATCCTTTTGTTATCTCTACCTCTTATTTATAATTTAAGTGATCACTTTTTGAGGGGGGTGTTTGTTTAGAACTTGATTTATCTCTTTCTGTAGCCGAACTTCTTGTCGTAGGTTTTGTGGTCCATGAACTCTAAGAGAATTGAGATTATCTCTACTTCGTTTCCTGTAATGGTATATATCATTCGCCAGTACCCTGGCAGGTCGATCTTCCAGAGGTTTGTCAGGCCGTAATCTGCAACATATTCTTTTGGTATCTTCTTTTTCTCTATCTGTATTCCTCTGTGTGGGTTTAAGAGAAGATTGTCTTTTTCTCTTTCTATTGCGACAAGAAGCTGATTATGTACTTTCATGTCTTTCTCTAGTATTGCCTTTTTTAGATCCTTGAGTTGAATCTCAAAGTCTGGGCTGTATTTGACTTTGTTTGTTTTCTTCATGCGTCTACGCTTGCCTCAAGGAGTTTCTTCATCTTTGGATTTTCGTTATGCACCCAGAGGACTCCTTTTTCTCCTATCATTATCAGTCCTTTCTCTTCAAGGTACTCCAAAATCACAAGTAGTGTCTGGCGCATCACTTGTTTTGGCAGTCTTCTTTGCAGCTCGCTTTTAGAGATTGCCAGGTCTGCGTCCTTTAGTGCTCTTTCTACCATCAGTACTGTGTCCAGTCTTGGATAGTGTAATACTGTTTCAGCCATGATTTTCACCTACGTATAACTCTATATATAGATAAACTTATATTTATACCTTTCGATTTGATCCAGTCTCAAAAATTCAGATTATCCTAGAAGCCTTTAAATAACTGGAAAGCATAATACTCTCATATTGCTCTGTATTGATGCAATAGATTTTGAAAGCCAAATTGAGCCAAAATACACAAGATGACATTGCAAACATTCTGTTTGCAGGGTTCAAATAAGTTTGAACTTTCGCAAAAAATATGCACAATGAAAAGCGAATTATCGCCTGTAAAGCAAGAATTCTACAGTTTAAGAGTTGTCAGTACTTATAAGTAACGACAGTTCCGAAAGATTTATATACCAAAAAGTAGCAATAGAACTCTGGTTGTGAATTGATGTCAGATGAAAGATATAATCCAGTTAATAGAAGCATTTCTAAGATAACACTACATTCAGCTCTAATAAAATATATGCGCCATCTTAAGGAGCAGGGATTCTCAGTCACCCCTATGTCATCTATGTCTACAGAGGATGATAACAAACAAGTAATCCTTACAGAGATCAGGACAGAAAAAGATGGGCTGACCAAACCTAGTCTAGTCTACAAAAGAACTGAAAACACAGACGGATCGATACTAGAGAAAATAGCACGCGTAAACAAAGATGTGATTGTAGACCCTTCCGCAGCAGTAGATAATGCAGAAGATTATCCTCTACGTATAGTCGTGAGCACCAATGCAGAAGAATCCCGTTATGATGAACGACTTCTTGAAGTCCGCACCAGCCAGATAGATGCAATATACCGCGGAAAAATAGACCACAAACTAAAGGAATACCTTACTACAACAGAAGCAGTGGAATCTCTTGAAAATCTTTCTGTCGATGTAATTGAGGAAGATCTACCTGAAGAAGCACCCTTGCCAGACGTACCTATAGAAGTCGGAGACGTGATTACACAAGAAGACCACGAACTGGAAATGAGTGTTGATAAGTATCTTGAAGGAAAAAATATAACTTATACAGAACAATCTCTTGAAGAATCAATTGAAGATGATGAAGGCATAGGACTTGAGATATCAACAATGCTCCAAGATGATGTAAAACCTGAAGAGTTTGATTGGGAAGTCGTCTGTGATGGAGTTTCAAGAACAAGACTTGAAAGCATAGGTAAATATAAAAATCCTCGGACTGGTGAATCCTACGACCAGGCAAAGATTGACAATGCATTGATGAGCGTGATGGTATCCTGCCATGATGACCTCAAATCTACAATATATGAACATTTTTTTGTCGTCGTGCCAAACAAAGGTCTTGCTTACAACCTTGGATCAAGAGCATTGTTCATCGAACATGAACAGAGAACTGCAACCCGCGGAGCATACGAGAAAGAAGAGCTGAAAGAAAAGCTACAAGCATCATTTACTGGCGTAAAAATAGATCCTGAACAGAAAGAAAATATGGCCAGAGCAATAAATCAATCAGCTGAAAATGCACCTAAATATCTCTCTATGGCAAGATACTGCAAAAGAAATAAAGGAAGAATACAAGTCTATGAATTCAAAGAATTGACCCCGCAGAAACTTCTTAGTAAAGTTCTACCTAAACAGGGTACAATAGCAGTATATTCTCCAGACTATGATTTTGTAAGAGACATGATAAACCTCACCATGAAAGAAAGAGGAGCGCTGCGTTTCGAACAGGTAGCAAACCTCCTCGAGATGAGCCTTACATTAGAAGGAAGGACGATACAGTTTGTCGGTTTCGGACCTCGAAATGTATTTGAACAATATTTCAGCACAGAAAATAATCCTGAACAACTTACAAATTTGCTTCTTGGAGATGAAGTCGTCGGAGCTATGATAAGAAACGAAGAGATAAATAGCGGATTCCCTGCACCGAATACATGCGATATGGAAGTTCCTTTAGAAATGCTGCCTACTTGTGATGAAGATAATCTGTGGGAAGAATCTATTCCAACACCTGTTAAAGAACCTATCGACGAGGTTGAATTCACAGAACCTGTGAGAGCACGCCAAAACTCAGAAGTGGTAGTAAAAAAAGAACCGGACGTTCCTGAAGGAGTAATATCACTTGATGAGTTCAAGAAGAAAATCGTGAATGGAAAAAAGTGACTGCGCGTAATCATGTAGTTATGGTTTAATATGAACTTCTATTTAGTGTAATAACATAATTTGTTAATAATCTATACGCAAGTCCTAACCCTGACCTAAAGGTCGGGAGTAGGTTATATTAGCCCTAGTTCTGAAAACATTTATAAGCATAACTTGGTGAAAGCAGTTTATGCGTGATAAGAAAATCTTATGGACCAGTATCTTGATTTTATCCTATATATTACTTTACGGTTGTGGGACTCCTGAAGAACGGTTTGAGAAACAGCTGAATAATGCAATAAGTGAAGGATTCTCATATACCACATTCTATAATGAAGGTTTCAGCGCAGAATATCCTATATGGCCAACAGCTGAGAACATAAGTGATGACGTAGAGCTTAGTGTGACACTAGGATACTGCAGCGTAACCATCAATACCGAGAAGATGACTGCACAACAATGGCACAAAGCAATAACCGACGCGATTAATCAACAAAACTGGACTAGATTCACCTCAAATGATGAGAATTTCCGCACAGTACACTCCATGAAATACCAGAACATCAATCTGACAGCAGAAAACAGGATATACGACTGCAACGGCCAAGCTTTTGTCGTCACAATAATGTGCATAGACCAGGCTGTAGAAGACATGCATAACCTGTATGATACTGTCTACGGATCGGTCAAGTGTGATAAAGATGAACCCTCAGAAAAGCAGGAAGAAATCACTAAGATGGAAGAACCTGCGCAGACCCCTGCTGAACATGAATTTACGTATGATACTTTTGTAGATGGCGACTTCTCTGTAGAATACCCTGAATGGGACTGGCTTAATGACGGGGAAGAGCAGAGGATTCTAAGCGTAAGCAGAGGAGTATGCTCAGTCATCGTCGATAAACACAACGCATTACCTTCCGATATAACTGATTGGTTGATTAAATCGATAAAAGACAATTCCGAACATGAACTGTTGAAATCATCTGTCAAAGATGATGTATACTATTTAGATTATGGACTAAAATATGATGAAATGGACGTCACTGCAACGACAAAAGTGTTCTACTGCAACTACCAAAGCTATATCACACAAGTCGTTTGCGTCGATGAACTCATGACTCAGCAGTATGAGAATTCCAGGGATTCTGTGATCAAGAGTTCTGTGTGCGCAAAACAGTATGAGATACCTACACCATCCATTGTCGAGAAGAAGAAAAAAGATATTGTAGAAGAAGAACCTGAAATCATAGAAGAGATAGAAGACTCAATAGTCAAAACAGATGCAGGTGAAGAGTTCGGCATAGATGAAGAGATGGTAGTATATTTCATCAACGGAAATGTATTCTTTGGAAAGATAATGGAAGACTTCCCTAAAGGAAACTTAGTAATAGAAGATAAAGATAATGACCGCGAACTTGAGCTTCGAGTTAATATAGATGATAATGGCAAGATAATCCTGCTAGAAGATGGCAGATACCATGACGCGGATGTGACACTTATAATACCACTACGTGACGCACTGAACATATTCAACAATGCACAAAACATAAACCCTCTCACGCTGCTTGGTTTCGCAGTCAATGTAAAGACAGACCCTCCAG
Organism: uncultured Methanosarcinales archaeon; assembly: GCA_964643595.1. Taxonomy (GTDB): domain Archaea; phylum Nanobdellota; class Nanobdellia; order Woesearchaeales; family UBA11576; genus JABMQF01. The sequence goes on along the minus strand of CAZXTQ010000063.1, from coordinate 3,050 downwards.
AGATAAAGAACCAAGTGATACAGAAAGTTCTAAGAGGAGAGTATAGCTGAACAATAAATCAGAATCAGTATCCTTTTATCTTTTTAAAAAATAGTATTTGTTTAGCTCAATAATGGCAGAACAGCCACGCGGCTAACCTTCTGTCGGTTGCTATCTGCCGAATTGAACGTTTTCGCTGCGCGAACATCGTCTAACAAAGAACAAGTGCAACCCACTTAGCATTCCGCAGCGGCAATACTACAAGAAAAAGCTAAACAAATACAAAAAAAAGAAAAAAAAAGAAAAAATCAAACAAGAAAAAAGCATCAGTATGAAGGTCCTTCTTCTTCTCTCTTCTTGGCAAAGCAGTCTTTGCAGAAAACATCCCTGCCTTCACGCGGCTTGAACGGAACTTCACATTCCTGACCGCAACTGGCACAGACTGCCTTATGCATCTCACGTGGGCCGAAATTTCCTCTCGGACCGCCTCTACCACCTGATCCAAAATTCCGTCTTGGACCACCACTATGTGAGTCCCTTCTTGGACCACCACGATTAAAGTCTCCCATCTTCTGTTCCTCCAATGATCAGGTAACTAAATGCCCTGACCATGCATTCGCGCTGAAAGAATGAACTTGCTTATAAACCTTCTTAGAACGCGATTAACACTAAATATGGCTTTGCTAGGCGGTATGGGCTTACCATATACGACGAACTTATTACACACAAATAACCCAAGCATTTAAAAAGAAAGGGTTATTATCATAATATATAGGGACTTTTAACAGTTTATTCTGCAAAATCTAGGATAATACGTTAGCAGTTTTAAAGATAAGATAAGAGGAATCTATATGCCCGGAAGGAAAAAAGAAGGAAAAGGTATCGAACCAGTAAGCTTCGGAAGAGGCTTCATGCAAGAGATCATGCACAATTCAGGAGCTCCGCGAGAACAAAGACAGTCATTCAAGGTCAAATGTGCAGAATGTGGCAAAGAGACCGATGTACCATTCAAACCATTGCCTAATAGGCCAGTATACTGCAGGGAATGCTACGCAAAGAAGAAACAGTCGAGGTAGACAAGATGAAATGCAAAAAATGTGGAAGCTCGAAAATAAAGAGACGAAGCAATTACACACATGGAAAGAAATCAGGCTCCACAATCTCAATGACCTGCAAGCAATGCGGTTCAGCAGACATCGAAATACCCCAAGTTCGCGGAAGATTTAGGAAAAGATAAAATGGTAGAATATCGAATGGTCAAGTTCTGCGGACACTGCAAGAAAAGATTTGTAGTCAACAGAGGAGAATCCAAAAGATACCTTTGTGATGAATGTGACAAGAAGAACAGACCTGAAAAAAAAGAAGACCGATAACCTAATATTTTTAAATTAATTCTACATTATCATTTGTCGCAGCAACCATACACTGAAGCAGGACCACTGTTGTGCCGGTTCATACAGGAAAGGATATCAAGAGATGCTTATTAAGAGCAATATTAGACGAAATAAATGTAGAACGGGAAGAATTCATTAAGATTTATATGAAAAAGAAATGAAAAAAATATAAAATATTTTCAAGACCTAAGCCTAATAATTCATCAAAACCTCAACATCCTTGCCGAATATCTCCTTCAGGTTCTCGAAAACAGGCTCCTTGATGAAGACCTTAGGAGGGATAGAGAACTTAGCAAGATGCTGTTCCAGCTCCTCGAGATTGGACTTTGTGACATTCTTTAGGCTACCATCCTTATCGATAATCGCTTTGGTTATCTCGCGGTCTTCCTGATCAAGATCGTGTATGATGAACGCAGTGTCCTCAAGCATCAATACCTCACCATACTTGTCTCCATGCTTTACCCTGATGCGGGCACGTTCGAGCTCTCTCCCTCTCTTGCGCTGCATGTACTCGACAAGGAACTTTGTAATTTCGCGAGATTCTTTCTTGACATTTGCAATATCTGCCTTGGTCAGCTTTTTCTCATCATAATCCTTTTTCGCTTTAACGACATTGTTAAGCATGCGCAGATATTTCTCAGGTATTTTTCCTCTGTGGACAAGCTCTGATTCGAAATGCTTTATGACTTCAATATCCTTGGTCCGCTCCACGCCCTCGAGTATAAGTACATCACGGATTATCGTGACAACCGTCTCATAGACATGCACCATAGACTCTTCTTCCTTCATCTTCTCTATCTGAGTGAATAGACGTTTCAGGCGCTTGAGATACTTGTCAGCTTTATCCAGGAGTTCATCAACCTCTTTACCTGAAATCTCCTTGATATCACCATGCTCAATGCCCTTGTAATACTTCCTGATCTCTTCCAGAGTCTCAATATACTTAGGCTCAAGCATCTTCTCTTTCTTGACAAATATCTCCTCGAAAAGTTCCACAGTCTCTTTAGGTGTGGGTGGAGGAACACCATACAACATCAGCGCTGCTTGAGTAGGTGTGAGAGTAGACCAATAGATCTCGGTCTCGACAACCTGTTTGATTCTCGTCTTGACACGGGATACCATCTGTTCGCCAGATGCCATGAACATGTCAATCGCTTCTGCTGATGGTTTTATCTTACCCATACGTAGGAGCTGTTTCCAAGGCATAAAGATTCCTCTGTCGTACAGCGGAACACCATCTCTCAGTACTGTGAAGATGACTGGATTAGCTTCCTTTATGCTGTCCCAGAAATCAGTAAGTATGTATACCTGGATGTTGAGCTTGTTCTTGATACCAGTCATGTCGCCAGCATCAAGACCCATTCCGACGATGATTGCCCTCAGTTTATCTTTTAATTCTGCACGGGTCATCTTCTTGACATCAGTATCATCGACTATTATTGCGACATCGATATCAGACTTAGACGTTGCCTGTCCTCTTGTGAGAGAGCCGAACAATACGTAGGATACAATATATTTTTCGAACTTCTTTAGAATCATCTCTTTGTGGATTTCACCTATCTTGAGAGCAGACATCATACCAGTATCATATACAGGAGCAGACATCGCGAACAGACGTAGGACGTCATACTTTGCATCATAGCAGGACTGCCAGACCTCGCTTAGTATCACAGTCTG
>CAZXTQ010000062.1:0-8986 GCA_964643595.1 uncultured Methanosarcinales archaeon | reverse complement strand
CGTGACAATCGCTCGTCTCTTGCCGTCAGGCAAAGTCAGGTTCTCACGCACCTTTCCTGTGTAATGTGTCACGTTGTTACAGAAAATATCGCGTGGAAGCTTTTCAAGCACGTTCTCGAGATTACTTTCAACAATCTTCCTTGCATCTTTTTCAGTAAGCATAGTAGTCATATCATCACCTTATTCAAAACTATCTTCTGTCATACATCTGTACTCGGTTCCATACTTCAGCATATTCTTTGCAATCTTGTTTATCGAAACATCTTTTATACGTTCCCGTACCCTAATATCATAAAGACCTATTACCCTTGCAAAAAATTCTGCAGCGTTAGCAGGTTTTGCAACAAAAAGACTTTTTTCGGTCTTAGTACTAGCCAAAGCAAATTCAACAAACTGGTGCAGATTAGAAGATGTGCTGAGCAATCTCTTTGGAAGCATCGTATGCACAGAAAGATCATGGGTGCTGTCACAAGCAAACATATCATCATTATTGTTTGTTATGTTCAAAGCCATACCAATATTTTCAATCATATCATCAACAGACTCCAGCACATAAAACTCAGTCTTTCGCAAACCCGAATCAATTAAAGCATCAATTGCAGAAACACTCTCTTTTTCAAACTTATGATCGCAGACCAACGCAAACTCAGATTCGTGAGATTTAACTAGCATGTAGATTGCCATTTGCACGGCATTATCAATACTTGGTGCATCCTTGAAATGGATTGGCGCACTAGCCATCACTGCACGACCTCCGGGAAGATTAGTACATGCAGAAAGAGCATCAAGCCCTCCACCAAACGTACTAGATGAATAAAAAGGCACGCCAATCACAGGTACAGTATGAGTGTAACTCGCAACAATAGCAGGCAATTGCAGAGACATTCCACCACCAAGAACCGCAATAACCTTATTTATCATTCCCTTGGAATCTTTTTTCCAAGCGATAGATTCGAGATCCTGAGCAAAAAGACCTGGTCTGTTAGGAGTGTTATGACAGGAGAGTGTTGCAGGTCTAGTCAAGACTTTTACACCCTTGCTTTTCGCGTAATCAGAAGGGGTCATACCGTCAAGACTTTCATATTCTCTAGTAAATTCATTCATATCGCTCGGAGAGCCCATACCCAAAACCAAATATTTTGCCATATGTATCTACCTCTTTCGAATGCTATATTTATCTTTTCATATTTTTTTTCATCAAAACAGGATGGATATCCATCTCATCGAACATAAGACTTGCTTCAACACCATCCAGCCTTAGCATCTCAACTGCGTCCCGTGCATAAGTAAAAGCAAGATTGTACGGTATGCCTTCAACAGTCCAGCTATTTATTATCGGTTTTTTACGCGCATCAGGAGTATAACATACACTGACCTCAACGTCGACAGGCGCGGATAATTCCCTTTGTTTATCATACTCGGAGCGGGGATACTCCACCGTTTGTGGTGGAGATGTACGCTCCGGTCGACCTACTATTGATACCTTTACCTTCAGGTCGGGGAGTAGGTCATTTGCATCTGTGTCAACTACAATGCTGTATCTTTCATTTGAACAGACTGCAAAATATTCATGTAATTTCATAGCATCACGGTAGCTGACCCCCTGACTGTCAACAATATCAAATATGCCATCATCTTCGATAACTCTGCCTTCAGCAATCCATTGCAGACATTGACGGATCTGTTCATATTCTTTTCTCATGCCTCTGTCTTTCAGCGATTCTTCAGTCTCGTCATGTGATATAGGCAAGGGAGATGAAGAAATCACTTTTCCAGTATCAAACACTGCGTTGTTCACATTATGGAAAGATACGCAATGCCACTCATTCCGATGAGGTGATTCGCGGTCAGAACCGACACCCCATGCATAACCGTTTTCACCACGATACTCCGGAATGGGTGCTGGGTGAGTGTTCCAGATATGGATATTTTCAGTACGGCAAGTTCCAATCAAGTACTCTGAAAGGACGCGCATGTAACCCAGCAGCACAATATGATCCGGAGCGGTATCGAGAATGCCTGACATGCGGTTGTAACCTCTCAATAACCTATCTTCATGAAGCACTCTTGCAGCAAGAGTGCGCTCATGTCTTTTGAAACCAGATTCTTTGTTAAGAATATCCAAAAGGTCAGGTACGTCGGTAGAAAGCACAGGTATGTTATTCTCTTTTGCTCTCTCAACAGCCATACATTCCGGATTATCTGTTATCAACTGGACCACTTCAGCGTCGAGACGTCCTTTTTTAATATTATCCAGCACAGACTGGAAACAAGTTCCGTTTCCGGATGCTGCAACTGCTATGCGTAGTTTTTCTGTCATCTCATCAATCTCCAAGAACACGATAACCTATGTCTGTGCGCATATCTGAATTATCAAAATGCACAAGATCAGTCGCAGCGTAAGCAAGAGACAATGCTCTTTGATGACTGGCTTCACTGACTGCAGTCACTCCAAGAACTCTTCCACCATTTACGATAATATTGTCACCTTCTTTTTTTGTACCTGCATGGACTAAATGCACGCCATCAATAGGGAGTAAAGATTCCTTGAAAGTTATTTTCTGGCCTTTGGCAGAAGCACCCCCTCGGTTCTGGTAATCCTCGCTTACGAGTACTACGCAAGCAGAATAAGCAGGGTGTATGTTGAAATTATTTTTGACTTCTCCCAGCTTTCCCTCGCAAGCAGCTTTCATCATCATGTAAGGATCCCCGTCCATAAGAGGCATTACCACCTGAGATTCAGGATCACCGAAGCGCATGTTGTACTCTATAAGGTATGGTCTGTTGTCAACAACCATGACAGCAAAGTATATCGTCGTAGCGAGCGGAAGGTCTGGTGTGACCATGCCATCTTTTCTCATACCTTCAATGGTCGGTTCTATCATTGTTGTCCTGATGATTTCTTCAAGCTTCGGTGTAATTAGTTTTGTGGGGGCATACGCACCCATTCCGCCTGTGTTAAGGCCTTTGTCAAAATCAAAACGTCTTTTGTGGTCCTGCGAATGAGGGAACATCACGTAATCCTTACCGTCAGTGACAACAGTTATGCTCGCTTCCTCACCTATGAGTTTTTCCTCCATCAGAAAATCATCACCTTGCCCTTTGAACTGTGGCAGTGATCTGATAGAGCGGAATATCTGGTCATCGTCGTCACACATAAATACACCTTTTCCTCCGCAAAGACCATCTGCTTTGATAACCATTAATTTTTTCTTGCCGTGATTATTTCGGTATTTCCAATGAGAACATGCCTGATTATGATTAGTCACATGATCTCCTGACCTGAAACCTACATATTCCGGCTGAGGTATTCCATGTTTGTTTGCGAAATTCCTTGCAAAGATCTTACTGCCTTCAAGCATAGCAGCACCGTAATTTCCTTTATCATTCAACTCGCGCGCTCCGAAAATATGAATGCCCTCCTGCGGAAGATTGTGCTTGTACCAATAATCAACAATCCCGTTGCAGAGCGGAGTTTCAGGACCAACGACTACAAGATCATAATTTCCTGCAATTGCTTCTTTAGCAACTGTTTGGAAATCCATAATGTTGAGAGTAAGGTTTTCACCTAACTCAGAAGTACCGGCATTTCCTGGTGCGGCAGTCATTTCGTGACCATATTCCGCAAACCATTTAGCCATTGCGTGCTCTCGCCCGCCTGAACCTAAAATCATAACTTTAGCCATACAAACACCTCACACTTTTTATTAATAATAATTAAATCATAATAATTAATAATTAAATTATGATAATCGATAATTAAATTGGTATTTGTTTAGTTCAATTCTGGCAGCACTGCCACGCGGCTAACCCTCTGTCGGTTGCTATCCGACGAATCGACGTTTGGTCGCTATGCGAACATCGTCTAACAAAGAACAAGTGCAACCCAATTAGCACTCATCCTTGGAAGACACGCACGTCGCGGCGGCAGCTCTGCCAATAACAGCTAAACAAATACTTAAATTATGATAATCAATAATTAAAGCATAATAATTACCTGTGATTTACTCACGATTCAATCAAAATATTTCACTGCATTACGGAAAAGATTCATCCACACAGTATGTTCCGGAAGTTTCATATTACCTCTATTTGCGATCTCACGTATTTTTGTGTACTCAGGATTCTGCATAGTGTATATGGCCCGCTCAGGATGAGGCATCATACCAAGGAATCTTCCGCTCTGGTCACATATGCCTGCAATATCGTCGAGAGAACCATTAGGATTATTCTCCCCTGTTGCTTTGTTTCCGTCTTTATGAGAATACCTGAAAACTATCTGATTGCTTTGTTTCAACTGGTTGAGGGTCTCTGGAGAGCAATAGAATCTTCCTTCACCATGAGCAATAGGCAGTGGAGCCACACCGACAGAATCAGGATCAGTCCACGCGCAAATTCCTTGTGCACTGTCATCTCTAACTGTTGTCCAAAGGTCGCGATACCTTGCATTTGTGTTGAATGTAAGAGCAGTTTTTACAGCATCCTTGCTCAAGTAAATATCATCTCCTGTCGGGAAGAAACCAAGATGCGACATTATCTGAAAACCATTACATATACCTATAGCCAACGCATCTCTCTTTATGAAATCTTTCAATTCATCACCTAACTTGTCACGAGCATAATTTGCATAAGCCAAACCAGAACCAGTATCATCACCCATGCTGAAACCGCCAGGCCATACAAGTATCTGGCATTCGATGATGCGCTTAGGGTTCTCTATGACCTCATTGATATGTGCAATGCGAGTTTCCGCACCTGCAATCTCAAAAGCATGAGCAGTCTCACGTTCACAATTGATACCATAACCACTCATCAACAATGCAAGAGGTTTAGGTTTCATTGTACTCCAACCCGTCATCTTCAATACCCCCTGAAAGGAGCCTTATAGCTCTCGGTCATATCTGCTAGTTTAGTATGTATGAATGAATCACAAACACCATATCTGACAATGAATTCGTCAGACTCGGTGACCTTACCTATACAACTTAATGCAACACTTTCAAATCTGCTCTCAAATTTTTCTCTTTTATCTGGATCTACCGTGACGATGAAACGTCCCTGAGACTCCGAACCAAAAAGCAAAGTGTCCATTCGTTGCACTTCCCCTGCGATCATAGATTTTCTTTCTATCTCCAATATGTCAACATCCAATCCGAGCTGACCTGCAATAGCTGTCTTTGCTAAAGCGACCGCAAGACCTCCTCCTGCAATACTTGTGCAAGAAGCGACAAGACCATCCTCGATTGCCCCCTGCATCGAAGTATAGGCCATCAAATTTTTAGTTGAATCTACCTTGGGAATCTTGTTTCCTATATATTCCCTTTTTCTTTGAGGGTCCTGCTCTCCTTTCATAGCAAGATATTCAGAACCGCCAGTCTCATCCTTCGTCTCTCCTATTATGTAGACAAGATCACCAGCAACTTTTGCATCAAGGGTCTGGCATTTTCTTACATCATCTACGACGCTGATGCCTGAAATCATCAGAGTTGGTGGTACGTCAATTTTTACAGGGTTTCCCTCCTTGTCGAATCCTTTGAAAGTATTGAACATACTGTCCTTGCCCGAGATGAACGGAGTCAGGTACTTGGTCGCGATATCATAACAGGCCTGTGCAGCACGCTTCAATTGTCCAAGCCTTTCAGGGTCGTCGGAACTGCACCAGCAGAAATTATCCATCAGAGACATGTGTTGCAGATTACCACCAGCCGCCACCATGTTACGCACTGCCGTGTCGATCGTGCAGGCAGCCATGTCATAAGTATCGATGAAACTGTACCTTGGATTCATCGCCTGCGTAAGAACGATGCCTTTCATGGAATCAAGCAGCGGCCTGTTCACGACTGCAGGAGAATCTACCTTACCTTTACCGACCATCGGTTTTATTACCGAACCACCCTGCACTTCATGATCATACTGCTCGTGTATGTATTCTTTACTACAGATGTTCAGCCTGCCGAGCATATTCAACAAGTCTTCTGTGAAATCAGCTCCATCATGGAACTTCGGCTCTTTATGAGTGTACTGTGTTGGATTCCATGTTGTCTTGAGCTCTCTTTGCGGAAGACCATCTTGGAAGAATGCGAGATCCAGATCAAGAACTTTGTCGCCCATGTATGTTGCGATAGCGCGACCGCTGTCATTGAATTCTCCGAGGACAGTTGCTTCAACACCGTGCTTATCAGCAATCTTTTTGAACACTTCCCAATGTTCTTTAGGAACAGACAAAGTCATGCGCTCCTGAGACTCGGAGATAAGAATCTGATCAGGACGCATACCAGGATATTTTATCGGCACTTTTTCGATGTTAATAGTTGCACCGCCACATTCCTTGGCCATCTCATATACAGAGCATGAAAGCCCGCCAGCACCGTTATCAGTTATGGAATTGTATAATCCCTTGTCTCGAAGCTCCTTGACTATAGCATCGCTCATCTTTTTCTGCGTGATAGGATCACCGATCTGCACTGCAGTAGCAGGAGAACCAGCATCCATCACCTCGCTTGAGAATGTAGCACCATGAATACCGTCGAGACCCACACGACCGCCCATCATTACGATATAATCACCCACTTTGGCTTTTTTCTCCCAGGATTTTCTTCCTGCAGACTCAAGAGGCATGATGCCTGTTGTCCTTACAAATACCAAAGGTTTACCTGTATAATGAGCATGGTGATTTGTTCCACCGAATATCGTTGGGATGCCAGATTTGTTACCTCCATCCTTGACACCATCAACAATACCGTCGAGAAGTGAACGAGGACTGAGCATGCGGTCAGTAAGATTACCTTCTGCATCCTTGCCTTTATAGAGAGTGCGTTGTTTTCTTGGATCATCAACACAGAACCACCAACTATTCGAGGTTGGCATAGCGCCAAGACCCGTACCCATAGGATCACGATTGACACCCACAATACCTGTTATAGAACCACCATATGGATCAAGAGCAGAAGGAGAATTGTGCGTCTCTGCCTTGTCTACAAGCGCCCATTTGTCGTTGAACTTTATCACACCGGCATTATCATGGAACAATGAAAGGAGAAAATCATCTTTTCCTAATCTTTTCCACTCCTCGCGTATATTATTTGTAGCTCCTTTGATGAAAGTCTTTAGCAGGCCCTGCGGGACTGCATCAGCGGAGTCTCTGTCAAGATATGCTGCGAAGATAGTGTGCTGACAGTGCTCGCTCCAGCTCTGTCCTAAACATTCAAGCTCAACATCAGTAGGTTCACGGCCTTCATTTGCAAAGTACTCAGCTATGATGCGCATCGGCGCAGCATCATCTATGTCGAGAGCAAGAGGACCTCTGTGTTCGCCTGTATGCGGGTCGATGACACCTTTTTTTGCTACAAGTTTCATTGTAGCTTCATCCATCGTGCTGAGATTTATTACGCTATAAGTAGGATCCTGCTCAAGTTTAACTTTTGGGATGTGAGGATTTAGACCTTTATCATAGAACTCAGCGCCAGTCAGGACAGCTATGTTCTGGATCAGAGGGTTGGCAAGAACCTCCCCAATCTCGACAGCAGCCTGTTTGCTCATATCACCTTTGATTAGGAGCACCTGACTCGAGTGGACACTTTCAGCCTCTGTAAATCGCGTCTTTAGTTTTGCTTCAAGACCCTGTCGCACAGTGTTGCCTACATTATCTGTAACACCAGGTTTGAAACCTATTTCGATTACGTAATCAGGCATTTCACCATCAGCACAACAGAAATTAGTGCCCACACCATTATCCTGAGTTACAGGATTGGTCAACATATCAGCTGTTTTCATTAATTCTTCAGGATCAAGAATCTTGTTAAAGGTGAAAGCATCTATGACTTCAACCGAATCCAGAGATCCTCTTGTGATAGCTCCTTCTTTTATAAGACATTCAAGTTTCTCCCTGATGACATTACCTCTAGAATCATTATCCCCTTTATACTTCACTTCAATTCTTGTCGCCATACTCAACCTCGCATTTAATCATCATATCTGTAGATTAGAAACTATACTTTTTGATATCTGAAAAAGAAAATTTTGTGTAGGGTCTAATTATATCAAAGAAATAAAATAGGCTGTTTGACTTTCTCTTTTTATAAGACATGTATCAACCCCAAAACATCCAGATAAATTCTGGATTAACAATGTTCAAATATATGATTTGAATGTCTCATATGGCGGGGTTTTCATATAAATAGTTGTTGTTATCCCAAACATGTGACAAAAGAGAATAAGTTAGTTTTTACTAATATAATTATTTTTGTAATCTTCACAATAATCACTCATGAGCTGTATAATTTCATCCTTGAAAATAGTGACTGATTCAGGAGTGTAGAGTGATTCTTCTATTGCCCGAGCCGCGTCAGTCAAGTTAGATTTAGTTAACTTGAATATAGAACGTTCTTTTTTATTTCTTGCGAGTTCTTCAGGAGTGGAATCTTTATCAGGCATATCTCGTACGCTTGATCTTATCTTTGGAGGTTGTGGAACCCGCGTAACAAGTTCTGCTTCCAACAGACTAAGAACATAATCACGTTTTCTTTGAGTTGCCTGGATAAGTCGCATATACCCCTCTGCAAAATCCAATGCCCTATCTATTTCCATACGTGGTGGTGCATCCATAACATAATCGTCAAGGAGTTCTGTATCTTTTCGTGACAATAGCTCTGCACAGTCTTCTTCAGACTGATCAATACCCACGTCAGGACCTAAACTTCCCTCGAGACTCGTTCCAGTCTCGATTGCGGTTTCATAACATTCATGAGGTAGCTTAGAATCATAATCTCCGTGAAATTCTTCAATCACAGGGCTCGCGCCAGCTTCATCCTCTAAGTCTCCTATAGAACATCCATCACAGCAAACTCTATGTAGTTTTTCGCGCTTCTCCTCATCACTAGTCATAGTGCCAAAAAGTATTCAGGAGGGGTTTAAATATTTTTTGAGAATGCGGGCTATTATGAAATCCTCTTGTTTTTTCGAAGAATATAAATAGCATCTCCCGTCG
>CAZXTQ010000061.1:0-9420 GCA_964643595.1 uncultured Methanosarcinales archaeon | reverse complement strand
GATGCCTGGTGGAATTGTGGAGTCAACAACCACCCTATAGTGCGGGTATAATTGAGTGGTGGTTCTTGACTATATGCCGCGCTCCGTCAGAATAATTCACCAATCTCTGAACCGTGCGATTGTGATATCTGAATAAACTATCTGTTAACTGCGCTAGGCGGCATATATTCACTTTATGCAGCATACTTATTACACACCATATACCTTAGGAATATATCCTTATCTCACCTTCTTTGTTCATGGCCTTAATTATGGCCTTACCGACGTTGTTGTCTTTCTTGATCTTTATCATAGATTTCTTACCGACATGCAGTTCTACCATAAACTCATCACCGATATACAAATCCATGTCAGAGTTAGCAAAATGAGAATCAACATAAAGGTCTATTGATTTCTTCTTAACGTTCAACTCAAACGGGACCAGTTCTCCTGATGGAGTCCTGGAAGGTTTACGTGCGCTGGCAGGACTGCTCGAATTACCTGAACGACCTGAATTTCTTCCTTCTCCGCCAAGAGGCTCGACATTTATGTGAAGACCTAACTGCTTCTGAAGCTGGTCAATGTTCTTGCCCTGCTTACCGATGATAGACGCGATGCTGCCCTCAGGAACCCTGACAGTTATGTCCCTGTCAGACTTGAACTCAACATCCACAGAATCAGCATACTTGTAGAAAGCGCTCTCAATCTCACCCTTAGCAAGCTGTTGAAGAGGACTCTGCGATGCACCACCATCCTGAACCGGAACAACAACAGTCTCCTCACCATAAGAATAGATCTCAAATACCAACTTGTTTGACGTGAAATCGTAAACAGTGACAATCGGCCTTGCAAGATCAGCTTCAGTCATACCCGAAGGAACCTTGACCTCCATCTTAACACTGAACACAGTCGCAACAGTACCGTTCTTGATGAATAATACAGTATCAACAATCTGAGGTATAGTACCCAACTCTATGCGCCCGATGAAGCGCTGGATAGCGTCAATAGGATTGGTCGCGTGCATGACACCTATCATACCAACTCCTGAGAGTCTCATGTCTGCAAACAGACGGAAATCCTCTGTATTACGCATTTCGTCGAAAATAGTATAATCTGGTCTGCTGAGAAGTAACACGTCGTGTATCTCCTGCGGAGACCCGTGGCTTATTGCGTATTGCGTAACGGTATCAGGCAGTTGCAAGTCCCGCGGAGCCTCAACAGTCTTCACAATCTTATCCTGATTAGCGTAATGCTCTGCAAGAGCCTGAGCAAAAGTAGTCTTACCATTACCCGGCGCACCAGCGATAAGCATACCCTCTGCCTGAGTTGCTATACGGTCACTAACCTTTTCTGGCAGATCATATTCATCTAATGTAAGCTTCTTTACCGGACGGACTGCAGTAATCTCCCACCCGTCGCTAAAAGGAGGACGAGTTATAACAATACGATAATTCTCAAACTGAACTATGGTAGAACCCTGACGCTCAATCTCTATGAAACAATCCTTCCTCACACCAGACTCCTCAATTATCTCATCAGATATGTCCTTGATTTCCTGCCGAGTTAGAAGTTTCTTACGGAGCTGGACAAAAGCCCACTTACCCGGCATGCCTTTCTTAGCATAAGGAGTCACGTTCTCCCTAAGATGCACAGACATGGTCGTCTCGTCGAAGAACCCTTCCAGTGTAAGTGTCTTCTTTATGGAATGTATCTCGACAAGCATGACATCTATACCTTTCGCAGAACCAATACGTGCCTGCACCTTGTCGCGAGTGAGAAGTGTTGCACCAGTCTCAAAAGCAAGCGCTCTTATGAGCGAGTCTATCTCACCCATCTTCGCGTACTCAATCTCTTTTGCACTTGGACGTCTTCCGCTGAAGCTCAAAGTGAAACCGAGCTTTGTAGAAAGCTGCTTGAGCTTGTCTATCTCGTCAATACCTAGAAAACCTATAGATTTGTTCTCATTGGCCTGATGTTCAAGCTCAGCGAGAACTGCCTCGTGGATGATGACGTCTTCAGGAAGCAACTCTCCATTCTCGATCTTCCTGGAAAGGATGCCCTCTATTATTATTGACGTATCCGGAACAATCTTATCAACTTTCTGTACAGCATTATTTTTCTTAACCATCATTAAACCTCTATTCTAACTCATCTGTATTTCTTGACCTATTAGTATTTCTTGACCCATTTGTATTTCTTGATCTATCAGCTTCTTGCCTTATCCAAACAAGCAGCAAATCCGGCATCAACTTTCCAGTCACACTTACCGTCAATACATCCGCAATCTATATCTCTATAACATTCATACTCAGGAAGGAACTCACACGTCGTCACCCGCTCTTTCTGAGATACAGGCACACAAAGCTGTCCAGAACAACCACCAACCTTACAACCCGAGTCACCAGCACATTCTGCTTGCTGTTGTAGTGCTCCAGTACACCTGTTATTGATGCACATCTGATCTGCGTTGCAGTCCTTATCGACAAGACACTCATACATCTGTATGCACTTCCCGTCAATGCACTTCATCACAAGATTTCCTTCAATACCTGTGCAGAAATCAGGACAATCTTTTGACTTGTCGACATACTTGTCGTAATAATCCTTATTACCCATGAAACACCTGTCAGTATTCTTATCTATGCCGCCGCAGATACAATCAGAATCAGAAGTGCAGGAATCAATCAATAATTGCGCATCAGAATCTATTTTTGTGTCGTCTTTATCTGTCAGTTTTTGTTCTGTACTGCAACCTACCAGTGAAATAAGTGCGATGATAATCATTATTATTGAAATGTATTTCATAGTAACACCTTTTAGTAACACTTTTTAAAAACTAAGCCACGTCATACACAGCATTGCTGCACAATGCACTCTTGCCGCCACGCATGAAATCTAACCCAAACAAATATCCTGCGTATTTAATATCACGTTACGAAACTGAAGTATCAAAAAGCTTCAATTGTGACTTAGATTAGGTTCATACCGATTCTACTTAAATAAGTTACGCAACCACGTGTCAAGATCGTGTACGAAAATGATCATTTTCTGACCGAATGTCACATTTATGAGTGTCATCTCAAACTCCTCTTTCACAGTGTATGTCTTTCCGTTAAGGTCCTCATAAATCACTGAGATTACAAAAGGGTTTGGTTTTGTTGAAAGGTCTGCGCTGTCCAGGTTGAACAAGAACTTCTTATCACCCTTAAGGTCCTGTGCTTCGACAACTTTCTCAAGACCTGCCGCATCAAGCTTCAGATCAATCTCTTTCGGAAGAGATGTGGACTCGCGCTTCAAAGTGAAGCCAACAGTGTAAGGCTGCTGGAATTCAATCTGAGAAGGATACTCAAGGTCATCTATAGATACCTTTGGTTCATCAAGCACATCAAGGTCGTAAAAGATAGTCCTTGATACATCCGCACCATCAACAGTGAATTTTATCTTATTGATACCTGTTTCAGGATAATGGATAGTGTCACTGAAAACCTTCTCCTGTGCTATTGCAAGACCCGCCGTCTTGCAACCAGCATCCCCCTCGAAACAGAACTCGAGATCCTTGAAAGGGAAGTTACCTGCATTCCTGACAACGCAATCTATCTTAGGATTGTCATATATATAATAATAATCATCTGCCTGAGAACAGTTAACAATTATCTTCTTGGAATATATTTTTTCTGCTTCCTTTTTTGCAGCTTCAACAACAGACTCCATCTCAGACCTGCTGAATATTGTAGCGCCAGGAATCACATAGAAAATAGAATCCGCGCTCGTGTTCCTTGCATTAGCAACAGTCATAGGGAAAGTGTAAGTATAATGAGAATCAAGAGAATCTATAACCTTGACAACCCAATAGAATGTCCGGGTCTCTTTAGGTGCAAGCATTATTGTCTGATGATTTGCGCCTTCGACTTCAAGCTCGTTTATCCTAGACATATATATTGTATCGGAGACGTAGCTGTCAACCTTGTTCGTGATTGTAGCTTTAACAAGATTATAAGATCCTATACCTGTATCTTTCTGCAGCATATCAACACTGATAGCTATACGGTCAGGAACAGAACCCCTATGATCAACAAGGTCTGCAGACACAGTTATCGTATCAGCAGTAACATCAATATTCCTGCCCAGCCATTCATATCTCGTGTCAGATTTGCCGCTGTCAATGCCTTCATTAAGCTTTATGTGCGTCGGGTCTACGTAGCCAAACTGACCATAAGTCACGTCGAAAGGAACCCAACCAGTACCAGGAAAATATATTTCAGCCCAACCATGTGCACCCCAGTTCTTAGGAAAATCAGGAGATTCTGTGTAGGCTATACCTGAAATGAATCTCGCAGGGATACCTACTGACCTCAGTAGAGCCATGAAAAGAGTGGTCAGCTCATCACAAACACCATTCTTTTTTGCAAGTACCCAACTAGCTTTTCTCGTCGCCTTGATGTTCAAAGTGCTGAGATCATACTCAACAGTCTCCTTTGTCCAGTCAGCAATCTTGAAGACAACCTCGTAATAATCAGTCTCGCCTGTCGCGAGTTCAGAAGCCTTGGCTATCACCTGTGGATTATCAGAATCTACATTTTTAGCAGGTTCTGTGTAAAGCATTATCTCATCAGAGAACCCAGAATAAGGAAATGGAATTTTCCGTATGTTTTTGAATGTATTTTTGGTCTTCACCCGTGCATCAATCTTGAATCTAGGATTTGCAGGAACAGGATTAGACCAGCGAAACGTATATACATCTTCACTTATCTTTGGCTGAGGGTCTGCAGTAATGCGTATGATGGATTGAGACTCGCTCTCTTTCGGTATGAAAGTAACATCAGCAGTGACATAATCAAGACTCGCACCAGCCCTCTTCTCTATGTCAAGGCCTGACTGTATCTCAAGATCGACAGTGACTGACTGCGCATCATTGTACCAGACTGCTAAAGACTGTGTTGAAAAGATGACAAGAAAAAATGCAAATAACATAAAGAACATGAAAACAGTTGCGGTAAATCCCTTTTTCATTTTGGCTGCCTTGAAAAGAATAAAAAAATTGGGAAGAAAAATAGCGGGGGATGGATTTGAATTCGACAGCAGACTTCCCAACTGCTTCCATCGACCTAAGGGTTATGAGCCCTTCGGGCACTCCTGACTGCCCTACCCCGCTAATTGGTCACTTTAAAAGAAAAGTGGTTTGTATTTAAAGGTTGTGGTGGGTTGAAAATACATCTGAACCAATAGAAAGTATTAAATAACAATAATAACCGGTATAACAGGGCTTAACCATTAAAATCATGTTAAATCAAAACTGAGGTGACAAGTATGGAAATCGATCATATAAAGGTCCATTTCATAGATGACCTGGCAAGAGGCAAGTACAAATTCGCTGAAATGCTTGAAGAAGACAAGAAGCGAGCTAATTCTGAAATAGCCATCCTGAAGAGACTATTGATGGAGATGGAATCATTCCACAAATATGTCAAAGAAGAAAAAGAATACTTTATGGCAATGGGAGAAGTAACTGACAGGAAAATTCTGACAAAAGAACAGATTAAAGAATACAGGATAAAAATCTACAGAGTAGACTCAAATCTTGAATATGTCCGACGGAGAATCAACCCGTCAACAAGACTTGCAGCATTCATAGACAACACAAGATCCCATCTTAACGAGCTGAAAGCAACAGAGATTGCAACACAAAAAGCAAGTGATATAATCAATCACAAACTCTGGCAGAGCCTGAGGACAATCCAGAATGAAGTTGAATCTGTCATGAAAGCTCTTGAGAAAAAAGTAGAAAAAGACCTTCTCAAAGCAGACAAGCAGAGAGGTAAACTACTGAAGGATATGGTTACCTTAAGGGGTCTTATTTAAGGCCAAATCTTTAATTTTTTATCATATTTCTATAGCAAAAAACCTATTTAAACTGAATAATACAAAACATTTAAAAGTATTAACTTCTTAACAGTAGTTACATTTACTCTTATTGTGGATTAGGGGGCAATCAAAACGACACAAACAAAAGAACAAGAAAGCCTGGAACAGATTCTATCCATAATACAAGAACAAAAAATACTGGTAGAGTCTACAGAACAATATTTCTCTCTTAAAATAGCCAATACAAGAGATTTGACCCTTTTAGAAGACTTAAAAGGAATAAATGATTATCTAGATTCTCAAAATGGATTGAAAAACGTTGAAATGGTCGTTTTATACGATAAAAGACCATCAAACGATGGTCCAAATCCTCCATGCGAAGTTGAAGGATATTCATTATATATTGTCGCTAAAGGTGAAAAAACAACTGTCGCCAGAATGTCCCACAGAATAGCAGACGTATGGTTAATGAAAGACTTCGGAGAACTGAGGTTAGTCGAAGCAGCAAACGATGATAAAGAAATCGAGATCCTCGGCCTATTATATAATGAAGTCGTCTCAGCAGGATATCGACCTGTCGACCCATTTGCAGAAACCAAACTCAACGCGACAATAGCAGAATACATGAAACAAGTACTGAACAACAACCAATACGCAAAAACCACACTGCACATCGTCAAAGACGGAGTGACAATAAGTGAAGAAGTGACAGAAGAAAGCGCACAGAGAAAAGCACAAGAAGCAAAAACACTTCTATTCAGACCACTTATGACCTGTACCGAATCCATACCACTATACCTTGATTTCTACGAGACAAGAGACAGTCCAGTACAGTAATACAGCTAATATGAAATCCTATTGAGTGTAAAATCGGGCATCAATAGTGATACTGCGCCGCGAATATATATGTTCTACACCGAATCTTTACTTCGAGTTAACTTCTGAAACCGCGTTATTGGATAGATAGAGTCGGTAGGGCCAGCACCCATCTTTTCAATATGCAGATGATTTCATGATAGCCCAGCAATACAAAACATTTTTAAACACCTCATTTCTCTGCTTAATCATCTATGCCGCGGTCGCATAGTCTGGCCATTGCGCCGACAAGTCAAGCAAATGCTTTTCTTGGTGTAAGATTGCTAAGAACTCTATGTTCTTCAAAAACCAGCTATGGCTCGCAAAGATCCGGTGTCCTCCGGGGCACGGGAGTTCAAAATGCTCGAGATTTGTGCTTGAGCGTGAAAGTCTCCCCCGCGGCGTTTTTATTTTCTAAGGCTGTTACGTTGCAGTTTGTATATTATATTCGACCACACAAAAGTATAAATACGCAGCAAGGTCTCCCTATCTAATTCTATGAAGGGGTGAAAAAAATAGTGGAGGACAGAACATGAAATACCTAATAGGAATCATATTGGCAATATTAATTCTGATGGTAGCAGGATGCTCAGCACCTACATGCTACCCACCTAACAAGATAATCGGCAACAATTGCTGCCAGGATGCAAATGACAACGAAGTCTGTGATTATGACGAAAGTACAATCACCGATGAAGAACCCGCAGTAATGGAAGAACAAGAAACACCTGATGTTGAATATCAAGCAGCAGAAGATACAGAACCACAAATACAAGAGATAGAAATGCCTGAACCAAAACCAGTTGAGGCACCAGTCGATCCACTGACACCTGGCAAGTACCAGATAAAACTTGGCGAGCCAAAAGAATACATCCAGATAAACAAGATAACAAGCTACAGAACATCAAGAGACAAAGGAATGGTTGATGAAATAACATTCACTGTAAGGAATATCGGATCAAAAACACTCAATCCAGTAGTCGACCTACACTATGACGGAACAGGCGTAAACTACATGGACGAAGAAAGAGTTCCAGAATATGAGACACAGGTCGACAAAGAATACTTCCTCCAGAAACTCGAACCAGGAGAGAAACTAGTAGTCATGAAATCAGTCGGAATCAGATTCCAAGGCATAGAAACAAAGAAAAGAGTATCTGTTGATGTGTATGAAAGATATGTATCTCCAAAGAAAGACCTCGGAACAGACAAAGAAGAATTCGTACCTACAGACCTTTTCGAGAGCATGAAGATATACACATATGGACTGCCTGAAGAATATTAGACATAATTCAGCAAAAATAATTTTTATTTTCTTATTATTTCATATTTGTTTAGCTTAATCGTAGCCACACCAACCACCAAGTCAGATAACATATCTGTTAAACTAACAAACGATGAACACTCAGCAATCTAAGCGGTATGAAAAATAACAAAGTTAGTTCAGATTAATTATGTGTTTGTCCTAACATCAACCTAAAGAACGGCGGAGTATTCCCGCTCCGAGTATAACAATCACAATCATTTCTCTTTCTTATATGTCACAAACGCCCCTATCGCGATTAAAACAAGAATCGCTCCAAGAACAACACTGGCGTACTCGACAAACTGATGGCTGGACTCAAGTCGTTCTACGTTCTCAGCAATTTCAGCAGCCTTCACTTCTACAACACTCGGCGTCTTATCAGGAACTACCTCTGGCTCGACCTCTTCCTCCACAACAGTCTCGTAAAGCTCAGGCACTGGAGCAGGTTTGTTTTCAGGTACTGGAGGAACATAAGTATCTACCGCTCTTGCTCTCTCTTCTGCTGCAGCCTTGCGCTCAGCCTCCTTAGCAAGATACTCCTCATAACTAAGAGTGCTGGCATGCTCAGGAGAGAGTGCAGTAACAACAACCGTATCATCACCACGACGTGTGTCCCACTCACTCTCAAGCATTATGTACATAGTATACTTCCTCGGAATAGCAGTCTCAGGAACATTCACTTCCAGACTCTCAGAATATAAACCATCATCAGCATAAACAAGAAGTTTCTGTTCGCACTTCCAGGTCACAGGACAATCCTTGATGAAAACAGTCGCGTTCCTTGGTGCTATCAGATCACGATTAGAAACATTGAAAACAAAATCAACAGCATCTCCAGGAAGTACCTCATACCCACCAGGATTATTTTTGATAGAAAAGAATCTGTCTTCGTATGCTATCGCTGGAATCGCCAACATACATACAACAAAAATAATGACCAAAACGCCTCTCATAATATCACACCCCATAACTCTATCTAAACTCAAGAAACAGCCCGATTTATAATTTTATCCTTGTAATTTAAACTACTTCACAAAAGCGTGCTCTATCTGCTTAAGCAAGTCCTTGCAAGTCCCGTGTATGGCACTAGCCAAATCCCACTCTTCTGAATTAGCTTCGAATATCTTAGTCGGTGCCTGAGCTCTCAATTTGACATCATACCTGTGCCTATGACCTTCATTCGCCGCAGACTTGATATGCACAACAAGAGTAGTTTCGTTATGCAATGAACGCTTTATCTTATCATAATACTCAGAAACAATAGTATTAACCATTGTCTGATCCACATCCTCAAGTTCTTTGAGTCCAACAAATTTTATCTCTTCCATGAAATCACCTTTTGGTTAGTGATAGGATAAGAGGTATTTATAGTTTGCCTTAACTGGTATGTAATAAGTCAGCTAGACGATAAATATGTG
>CAZXTQ010000060.1:0-9432 GCA_964643595.1 uncultured Methanosarcinales archaeon | reverse complement strand
TTCAGACGGAGCGCGGCATATATTTACCGTCTAGCTGACTTATTACCTGCTTCTGAGCAAAACATTTTTAAACTCTATTCTATTAATTACTTTTAAGGGGGCTTGAGGAATTATAATATATACCACATAGTGTGGGGGTGTAAAGACAATGAAAAAATACATTATAACAGCCATTTTGATGGCATTAGTTCTTATGTTTGTTGCAGGTTGTGCAACACAGGAAGCTGAACCTGTTCCCGTGGAGGAGTTCCAGGAGAAACAGGCTACTGAACCTAAAACTACAGTAAAAGAACCTGCACCAGTACAGAAAGAGGATCCTGTTGAGGTTAAAACAGAGCCTGCTCTACCAACTATGAACAAGAAGGTAGCTGAGCTTCTTACCAAGCACCAGAACAGGGTGACTAGCCTTAGATACATGTATCAGGACCAGACCAATAAACCTGAAGAGTGGGAGACCTGGACTGATGGTTCTACTATGCATGTAAAGCTCAGGGAGATGGACAATGTAAAAGGTGATGTTTATGTTGATAATATTTACCTGGAACTTGGTTCAAAGAAAGCTCAGGGATACTGTGAACGAAATGTCTACAGGTGTGCGGATCCTAACTCTCCTGTCGATGTAAGCTTTGGTAAGTATTACAGGAAAAGTCCTTTGGATTGGATACAAAGCATAACTTATGCTGAGAAAGAGACCGAAGAACAGATGCAGCAGAGAACTGTTTGGAAGTTGAAGATACCTCAGGGAGATACCACTCTTTACATGTGGGTTGATGACTATTACGGTGTTCCAGTAAAGATTAGGGAAGTGACAAATGGTGTCGCTAACGAGTATATCTTTGAGGATATAGCTTTCAACACTGTTGACAAAGATGACCTCGGGCATAATTTCATCGCGAAGAGCTATAACTGATTAATCAGTTAATTTTTTATTTTTTTATTCTTTTTCTGATATAAGATGAAAGATAAGAGAGAAAACAAGAACAAGAATCCTAAAGAGTCACTCAAAATACTTAATAGTAGAGAGAAAAAGGATATCAACCAGAAACTGAAAGAACACTGGAGTTGTGAATTAGATAAGGAATTTGTATTTCTTTTCAGCAATAAGAATAAGCTTTACATTGCAGAAAAAGATATATCTCTTATCGATATGGATAAGCTGCGCGTGGATAATCTTGGCCTTTATGTTGCTACAATAGATAATAAAGGTGTTCGGCTGAGCATCGATGGCTCACAGCTTCTAGGCCCGAAAGCAAAAAAGAACATAGTAGGCATACCCGAAGAACTAGTAAAAGATTGGTTCAAAGGAAAAGACCTGAATCTAGAAGATATCGAAACAGGAGATTCAAAAGGTTTTGTGATTGTAAAGAACAAGGATAATGATGATTTCTTAGGTTGCGGCCGCTTAACCGCCGAACGTGGTCTGATTAACTTCGTGCCTAAAGCAAGGCGTATTGCAGAGGATGCTTAAAAATGACCTACTCCCCGACCTGAAGGTGGGGGTATGGATTCTTTGTGTATCATTTCAGATAGTTCAGTCGCAGCACTCGTTTCTTTCGAATCGCATCTTATAATCTCCGGAAGTCATGTTTGCAGCCACATTATTAAGGCCTTCTATGACCTCGTCTATACTGACTCGACCATTGACCTCAACATGTATAGTCTTTGTTGCTTTTTCTTCTGTTTTAACAGGCACTATAGTTACGCCATAAGTTTCAAGTGATTCAATAACACATCTCGCTGCAATGTCGTGCCCGTAGGATACCACTAAACCATTTTCTTGTGCCCTGTGTTCTATGAACACTCCTCCTACAAGTACTGCTTCTATATTTTTAAGGTCTGTTCCAGTCCGTTCAAGATATTTATCGACAAGAAGACTTATTGCCTCATCAGTCGAAGGAGGATTTGAAGGTGGAAGATTCATAACCGCAACACCTTTTTCCATAGTATCAATACCGGACTTTTCATTAGGTCTAAGAACCACTACTGCGCTTGTCCTGACGTTCTGGACTTCGTAAGGTCCATTTCCAAACCTTGCTTTGCCTTTTGTTATCAGTTCATATTCCATCTTGTTCACCATATTCAACTAGCCATGAAATTCAAATATTGCCCATTTTTATGTCAAATACATTATGCAAAACAGTGTAAACTACTCTGGCTTCAGGCATCTCTTCAAAAAATGCTTCTCTTAGACCGTTTCCAACTTCAGTCCATCCGTAGTGAGAGAAGAGAGATTTCCTGTTTTGTTCTCTTAAATATAATTCTTTGAGTTTAATCTGACCTTCAAAAGCGACCCCTTTATAGTGTAAAGGGAACTGGAGCATCTTGTATTCTTCACGAACACCTTTCTTCATCTTCCTCTTTGGTTTCAGTATCTTATCATCCAATCTCCCGAATTGCACGTCGAAATTTCGAGATACGTTTTCAAGCATACTGTAACAGACCATATCCTCGAATGAAAGTTTTTGTGGAAGCTGCATTCCATATTTTGTTTTGAATATCTGTTTGAATTTAGTGACTCCGCGACCTCGCGGCAATTCAACACAATATAGTTCGCGATACATCTTTCGAAAATCTTGTTCTGTGAATCCATCTGGGAAATCTATGATTATATTAAAAGCGAAACGGTCGACAAGACTTCTCTTCTCTCCTACGATGATCTCTTCTTCGCCATCTTTAAGATTACTTGCAGTGACATCTTCAGGTTTTTTCCATCCGAGTTCATCCCCTAATTCGTAGAATATTCTGTCGACGAGCTTGTGGCAGTATCTCCCGGTTGTCTTGACTCTTGATGATATGAGATATACTGGTTGGGGTTGATCAGGCATTATGATGTTTGCGGAATTGGTAATCTCAAGCAAAGTGTCTGAGCAGTTTCCTCTTTTGCATTCAGGCACAAAACCTCTTGATATGAGGTCGGGTACGAAAGAACCGTCAATTACATCTGCTTCGTATATGTAGTTGTCAACGCTTATCTTTTGTCTTGATTTTGCGCGTTCTCTGTAGCGTTTGTTGTCAGAAGTCGTGCATTTTGGACACTTTGTTACTATATTGTATTCGCGATTATACTTACCAGATATTAATCTTGCAGCAAGTGCCTGTGTGAAATCTCCAAGCATGAAATCATGATACCTAAGTTCCTGATCCACTACTGCCCTCATGTCTGACAAATCTTCAAAACTGGTTTCTACGATGACTTCAAGATCTTCTTTGAGTTGTTTGGTTCCCAGCTTATACTGAATATTATCCTTTACTATCTCACGTATCTCTGAAATGAGTTCTTGTAGTCTGGGATTGAATATTGTCCTGCGTATCTGGTCTTCCATTATATAGTGTACCTCTATATATTTAAGAATTCAGGTTATCTATTTATAAATGTTTCTATTTTTACTCTGGTCCGGTAGTGAATTTCCAAACATCATCACCCACATGATGAAGGTTTAGCACCATCTTACCAACCTCAAGCTCCATCATCTCTTCTTTAGAGAACAAAGTCTGTCCAATGGCCAATGGCTTAAGATTGTTTTCATCCACTATCGCTACGACATCCCCTTCCTTAACATCAGCATCAACACCAGTTATACCTGGTCTCATCATATCTGCGCCTTTGGCAGCAAAAGGTACCGCACCCATATCTACAACCACATTCTTCAGAAAATTATTCTTTATCACAAGCTTAAGTGAGGGTAATAACAAGTCCTCCTTATAGAAAAATACAAGTTCTCCATCAAGCAACACATACATATCATCTACAAGTGCGACAAAATCATCTTTAGAAAAGAACTCTTCACGTCCATAATTATTCTTTATCTCTTCATTGAGTCCTTTGATATCTTTCTTGCTCAGTGTAACCTGTTTCATATACACACCACCATCACATATTCTCCATGAGAACTGTCAATTCTTTCAAATCAGTTATCGCATGATCAACATAATCAAGATAAGCCCCCTTATTGACTTTTGCCCAATGGCCGTGCTTCATCCACACAGTCTTCATACCAAGAGGTTTTGCAAGGATAAGGTCTGCTTGAGGTTTATCTCCAACCATCACACACTCAGAAGCCTTAACACTTAATTTATCCAAAACAAGAGAATAAAATTTTTTGTTCGGCTTATTCATACCAACATCATCGCTGGAGATGAAAATATCGATATAAGGTAAAAGACCGCTGGCACGTGCACGCTTCATCTTTATTGCCTTATCCCCGTCAGAATCTGTCATCACAGCTATCTTATATCTTGAATGTAGATTTTTTAGTACAGTGGCTGCATGAGGCATCGGTCGTTCTTTGGAGAATATAGCTTTCCAATATATACTTACAAGATCGTCAATCTCTTTCTTGTCTGCTTTGACTCCAACTCTTTTAAACAGCAGTTGAAACCATCTATGCCTGTCAAAATTACTAGGCGATGCATGTCTTCCTTTGACACTGTAATTATGGTCTATTTCTGCAAGCAACATCTCTGTAGTTGCAGGGAATATTCCATGCTTTTTGAATAGTTCCTTAGCAAGAACCTTGTGTGCATGAAGTATTGCTCCATGAAGATCATTTATAGTGTCGTCAAAATCAAATATTATTGCTTTCACCACCGGAGATATATCAACACAGATTTTAGACTCCGAATCCGAAAGTTTCTTACGCATCGCATCAGAGATATTCCGCGCAGCCTTCGACGCGCACACACCTAGTGTACGTTCCGATATAAATTCTGAAAGTCGCAGGACAATTTCACGGGAAGAGTTAAACTCTTTGTTTGCAATAAAATTTATGTGTTCCACATGTTTGCCAACAGAGATTGTCATGACAAACTGTCGGTGTTTCTTCACCAGTTTCTTCAGAGGACCAAGAATAAAATCTGCACCTACACCTATAATACAATCACCTGCAAGACTTACATCTTTATCTTTAGTAAACTCAAGCGTATTTTTATGTGCTGCAAGTATGTTCTTGTGACCGCGTGCAGTGAATGTGTAGTTCATAACGATAGCTAGAAGAAGTCAATATATAAAATTAATCATAAAGAGGGCTAATATGAGCTACTCCCTGAATTGAAGTTACAGTTACTAAATTTACATTCCCTAGTATTATTAGTATTATAATTACAGCACCATATTACAGCATTATATTACAGCACCATATTACAACACAATATTACAACATCATATTACAACAGCATGATATCTTTTCCATGGCTTCCGCGCACTGCAGGAAACAGCTTTTCGACCTCTGCAGCAACTGCAAGTATGGCTAGTATCACAAACATCTCTAATAACATCAAACAACACCTCCTTTCCGTATACTTCTTCAAGAAACCAGCATATATCTATGCTGTACAGAAAGGTATATGCCTTGATATAACTTAAAACATCACCCTGATTTTTTTAGATATCACAGAAAAATTTATAAACACCTGAGTCATTAGTAAAAAGACCATGGTTACAGAACCTGAAAAACAAAAGAATGGGAAACCTGAAGATCCTGAAAACAAAAATAATAACAAACTACCTATCAAACTTGACAATAAAGACAAGGAAATCCTGCGTTTACTCAACGAGAATGCACGACTAACTTCGAAATCTATAGGTGCTTCTACCAACATATCAAGAGAAGTTGCGGACTACCGCATAAAGAGATTGATGAAGAATGGTCTTATTTCTGGATATATAACTATCGTTAGTGACAGAAAGCTTGGTTACGAATCTTATGTACTGCTAATGCAACTTCAAAATTACACTACTGAAGATGAGAAAAAGATAATTGAGTATCTTAAAGATCATAAAAATATAAAATGGGTCTTGAAATGTAGTGGTGACTGGGATATTCAGACGATTATTGTTGCCCGAAACAAAAATCAGCTCGCAAATATAATCGATGAAATAAACAGTTTCTGTGGGAATAATATAAGGCGTTGCGATCTTGCTATCGTGATAAATCTTCTGGTAGCAGAGAATCTTACATTTATGCTGAACAAACCAAGCAGAAGTCTCAACCCAAAAGATATGCCGCCCATACAGAAAGAGGAAGTTTATGATACTGCAGATATCGATGATAAGGACCGGAAACTCCTACGAGCTCTCGCAAAGGATGCGAGAGGACCTATCGTAAAGATAGCCCAACAAATCGATCTTTCTGCAGATGCTACCAACTTAAGGATGAAAAAGCTACAGAAGAGCGGAGTGATAAAAAAATTCCAGACAGTCGTTGACTTGTCAACTCTTAATTACCTTCTTTACTCAGTTTTCCTAAAGATAAACAATTACAGTCCTAAGAGAGAAAGTCAAATCAAGACATTCCTTTACTCTTTGCCGAAAATCACTTTCGCAGAGCGTATAATTGGAAACTGGGATGTGCGTCTGCAAATATCCTGCTCTAACCCACAGGATTTTGAAGGCATCCTTCAAAAAATAAGAGAATTCCTGGGTGCTGACCTAAAATATTACAATTTTGCACTTATGCTTAAAGAGTCGAAAAGGGTTTCGTACACTAAAGGTATGGATTAATAAAAATTAAATTTTCGATCAAAAAACAAAAAAAACATAAAATATTTTATTTAATATTATTTAATTTTTAAAATTCAAAAAAAAGAGGTGTATTTATGGCAGGTAAAGATAAGTTCATATTTGAGGCATCGTGGGAAGTTTGCCATAAAGTGGGAGGCATCTATACAGTTGTCAAGTCAAAAGCAGCTCTTCTTGAAGAGGCATATCCTAATTACTTCTTGATAGGTCCTTATTTCGAAGCTAATGCTGAGACTGATTTTGAGGAAGATGAACTACCTCATGGGTTCCAAGAAGTTTTTGACGAACTCAAAGGAGAAGGCATCATATGTCATTTTGGAAAATGGCAGATAAAAGGCAAACCTAAAACTATTCTTATCGATTTCCAGGGTTATAGAAACAAAACAGATAACATTAAGAAGATGCTTTGGGAAAAATTTCAGGTCGATTCCCTAAGTGCAAATGATGAGTTCAATGAAGCAACTGTATGGGCTGCTGCTGTAGGGCGGATGATAGAACGTTTTATCCAGAAAAAGCAGGAACGCGGACAGACAGACGGCCAGTACGTAGCGCATTTTCATGAATGGCTTGCAGGTGCAGGGCTGCTATATCTTAAAGCAAGTGATGTTAAGGTAGGCACTATTTTCACAACTCACGCAACTATGCTTGGGCGTACGATTGCAGGTATGGGACGGGATCTTTACGGAGAGCTCGAAAACATAAATCCTGAACAAGAAGCAAAGAACTTCGGAATAATGCCTAAGTTCACTACAGAACGTGCCTGTGCTCAGAAATGTGAGGTTTTCACAAC
This sequence comes from uncultured Methanosarcinales archaeon, assembly GCA_964643595.1. GTDB lineage: Archaea > Nanobdellota > Nanobdellia > Woesearchaeales > UBA11576 > JABMQF01. The sequence goes on along the minus strand of CAZXTQ010000060.1, from coordinate 2,125 downwards.
AGTCTCGGAAATTACCGGTATAGAAGCAGAAAAGCTTCTCGGAAGGAAGCCTGATGTACTTGTCCTTAATGGTCTTGACATTGAAAAAATGCCTACATACGAAGAGGCTGCCTACAAACATAGGATGAACAGGGAGAAGATACATAACTTCCTGAGATATTATTTCATGCCTTATTATTATTTTGATATTGATAACACTCTTCTTCTGTTCATTGTCGGCAGATATGAATACAAGAATAAAGGAATTGATCTGGTTATCGATGCTCTTGCAAGACTAAATGAGCGACTTAAACAGGAGAAGTCTGAACGTACTGTGATATGTTTCTTCTGGATACCTAGAGAAGTTCACGGAGTCAGAAATGACATTTCGATTAACAAGTCAGCGTATTCTACGCTGCATGCTTTTGTTGATGATCATATGCCACACATAAAAGAGAGCATTGTCACTAACATAATAAAAAGCGGACTCAAAAAGATAGACAGCGACACTATCAGCCACGACATATTTGATGATGAATTCAAGCAGAATATGAAGAGACTTGAGGTAAACTTTGCAAAAAAAGGCAATCCTCCGCTCTCAACACATAATATTCCGTATGAGGATCAGGATGCTATCATCCAGAATTTATTGAACAAAGGAATAGACAACAAGGAAGACGATCCTGTTAAGGCGATTTTTTATCCGATTTACCTGACAGGTGTTGATGGCTTGACAGATCTTGCTTATTATGATGCTATGAATGCTTGCCATTTAGGATTGTTCCCATCGTATTATGAACCTTGGGGCTATACACCTTTGGAGTGTGCTGCTTTGGCAGTGCCTTCGCTCACGTCGGATCTTGGAGGTTTCGGAAGGTTCTTATTGCAGAAAACTACCGGTACTGAAGGTATCTACGTGATAAGGAGATATGGTAGAGAATACAATGCTTACATGAATGAGTTTGCAGACATATTGTACAAGTTCACAAAATTCAATGCAAATGAGCGTGTTCAGCAGAAGATTATTGCAAAAAAGATTGCTGACCTTGCTGATTGGAAAGAGCTTATACAGAACTATTTTGACGCACATAATCTTGCGATAAAAAAAGTATTTGGAGAAAAATAATTTGAATCAATATATGGTGCATAATACACAAGACATTATACAAAATAGACAACAGAGGTGTTTATCATGGTAAAGGTTGCAATTAATGGATTTGGAAGGATTGGCAGGATGGTCTTTAGAGCAGGTCTGGCCTATGAGGATATTGAATTTGTAGCTGTCAATGACCTGACAGATACCAAGACTCTTGCTCATCTGCTGAAGTATGATTCTGTTCATGGAAAGTTTCAAGGCACTATAGAGTCTGAAGAAGGAGCGCTTATAGTTAATGGTAAGAAAGTCAGAGTCACTGCTGAGAAAGATCCTAAACAGCTTCCTTGGAAAGAGCTGGACGTCGATGTTGTTGTAGAGAGTACTGGTCGTTTCACCCAAAAAAAAGATGCCCTTATGCATCAGGAGGCGGGCGCCAAAAAGATTATCGTATCTGCGCCTTGCAAGTGTGACAAAGACGAAGATCCTGTGAAGACTGTTGTCATGGGAGTCAATGAAGATACTCTAAACAAAGATGATATAATAGTGAGCAATGCTTCATGCACAACTAACTGTCTTGCTCCGATGATGAAGGTACTCGAAGATAATTTCGGTGTTGAACATGCTTTCATGACAACTATTCACGCGTACACTGCAGACCAACATCTTGTTGACGGCCCTCATAAAGACTTAAGACGTGCAAGGTCTGCAGGAGTATCTACAATCCCTACGACTACAGGTGCTGCGAAAGCTATTGGTGCAGTGATCCCAAGTCTTAATGGTAAGATGGATGGTTTTGCTGCAAGAGTTCCTGTTCCTGATGGTTCTTTGACTGATGTCAGTGCTTTGCTGAAAAAAGAAGCGACAAAAGATCAGATAAATGAGCTTTTCAAGAATGTTGCCCATCATCACATGAAGAATATTCTTGAATACAGCGAGGAACCTTTGGTTTCTGCGGATATCATTACAAATCCGCATTCTTGTATATTTGATGCAAACATGACTAATGTAATTGGTGATAAACTAGTCAAAGTTGTTGGTTGGTATGATAAT
>CAZXTQ010000059.1:9060-9491 GCA_964643595.1 uncultured Methanosarcinales archaeon | reverse complement strand
AAGATTGTTATATAAATGTTTCGGATGTAGAGAATTAGAAATTAAAGAAATCAGCAGGCACCAAAACCACGCTCGCTTCGCAGAATTTACTGTTTATTTTAGCACAACTGCGATTTTTTTCGTGGTTTATATCGTAAGCTCGCTAGGTGGTGTTGGTCCCTGTGCTGATGGAATAATTATCTATTCACAACCGCAAGAACAACTACCGCAGGAATCATCATCACAACCAGGATCATCCTTCTTGTCATTCTCAGATATGTCAACAACCTCAATATCAAAAGTCAACTTCTTGCCAGCAAGAGGATGATTCATATCAAGAGTAACTTCTTTTTCATCAACCTTATGTATCTTGGCTGGAAACATCTGACCCTGAGGAGTCGAGATAGTTAGCATCATACCTTCTTTAGGCTCAGGCTCTTTAGGAAGCATCT
>CAZXTQ010000059.1:0-9050 GCA_964643595.1 uncultured Methanosarcinales archaeon | reverse complement strand
TCGTCCAACTTTTTGGATTCTGCGCTCATCCCTATCACCATAAGCATCAGCAGGTTCAATATTTACAGTCTTTTTTTCACCGACCTTCATGACCATGATAGCATCATCAAAACCTTTGATTAACTGACCAGAACCTGCAACGAATTTTAACGGTTCTTTGCCTTCAGAAGTGTCAAAAACTTCGCCATCATCAAGCTTTCCTGTGTAGTTTACAGAAGTCATATGACCCTTAGCCACAGCTTCTGGTTTCTTTACATCTTTTTCATCTGACATTTGAAAAACCTCCATAAATATGAATACTATAAAACCCCCAAGGGATACTATATAAATGTACGGGTGGGATTTATAAATAAAAAGCAGCACAGCTAAAAACAGCTAAACAAATATGTATATTCTACAACTTACCATTTTTCAAATATTCATCCATCTCTTCCTTGGACATCTCAATGCTAGAATTCACATCATAGACCTTAGTACCTTTAGGTGGGGCTTTTCGCATTATATGAACAGGGTGTTTACGGGGTTTTGCGAAATTTCTCTGGAAATTTGATTTCTGCTTCAGCAAATAGTATCCATAACCAACACCTGCAGCAAGACCGAAAAGATGAGCAGTATTTGCAATACCGGGAATGCCAAATCCGAAAATGCCAAGCAGGTCAATGATTGCAAAAACTATTCCTGCAGTTCTCATAGACATTGGAATCACAAAGAACATCAAGATTCTCAGATCCGGCAAGAGCATTATAGTTACACCAAGGATGCCCATCATACCACCACTAGCACCGACAGCAGCACCAGTAGATCCGATGATAAATTCCTGGAAAATAGAGAAACCAAGAGCTGCAAGAATGCCTGAAACAAAATAGATACCAACAAACCTCTTGGTTCCGATTCTCTGTTCAATCAAAGTACCGAACAGAAGAAGAGCATACATATTGAAAAGAAGATGTGATCCTCCACCATGCAAAAACATAGACGTTACAATAATCCACGGCCTTGTAATAATGTCGCTTGAAATCAGCATGAGATTTTCAGTAAGTCCTGAGATCACTTGCTGAAGCACAAACATGATTATGTTCAGGGCTATCAGTATTATGGCTGCATTACTGAACTGGAAGCTGGAACGTCTCATAGCTGTAATGAATCGAACTTTATTTTTAAAGGTATCTTTCATATCAGTACTGTGGCGCAGCAATCTATTATAACTGGCACCATCACAACCACGCTCGCTTTGAGTATTTTCTCGGTTCTTTTTGCACAACTGCGTTGACTATCGCTCTTTTTTTTGGTCAGCTCGCTAGGTGGTTGTGTTGGTGGTGTATTATTTTAATAGGTATTTTTTAGTCCTTAATTGGATACACTAAAACTTTAAATACGATTCTTTTTTTATCCAAATCCCGTAATGAGTACAGAAAAAAAGACCAAATTCATATTCGTAACGGGCGGCGTTCTGTCCGGATTAGGGAAAGGAATCGCAGCAGCAAGCATCGGTCACTTACTATCTTCTAAACTCAAAGTTATACCTATGAAACTTGACGGGTATCTAAACACAGATCCCGGAACTATGAATCCTATAGAGCACGGAGAAGTATTCGTGCTTGACGATGGAGGAGAGGTTGATATGGATTTTGGACACTATGAAAGATTCATAGGAGTCACATGCAAATTCGAATGGAACATAACCATGGGAAAAGTCTTTGACGAGATACGCGAAAAAGAAAGACGTGGAGATTATCTTGGAAAGACTGTCCAATACATACCTCACGTAGTGGACCTGATCAAATGTAAACTATTCCAAGTTGCGGAAAAAGAGAAAGCAGACATACTGCTGGTGGAAATAGGGGGAACAGTTGGAGATATAGAGAACGAACTCTATATCGAATCTGTACGTCAGATGAAAAAAGAAGCAGGTGAAGGCAATGTGCTCTATGTGCATTTGACCTACGTTCCGATACCATCTGGCGTGAACGAACAGAAATCAAAACCAACACAACAGAGTGTGAACCTACTTAGGCAGAAAGGAATACAGCCTGACATGATAATCGCACGTTGCAGTGAATTCCTTGATGAAAAAATAAAACAAAAGATAGCAATCTTCTGTGATGTAGAAGAAGAAGCAGTGATAACTGGTATTGATGTAGATGATGTCTATAAGATACCTTTAGTTTTCGAGAAACAAGGCGTTAGTGAGATATTGCATACAAAACTAGGAATATATTCGCCTCCAAATCTTCGTCTTTGGGAGACACTGTTACAGAACCTTGAAAGCCTTGACAAAGAGATAACAATAGCGATTTGTGGAAAGTACACTAAACTTGAAGACAGTTATGCCAGTATAATCGAAGCACTCATGCACTGCTCAGCACATACCAAACATAAGATCAATCTCAAATGGATAGAGACAACAGATATAGAGAATGGAAAGACAACTGTTACTGATGCATTGCGCGGAGTCAGCGGAGTAATAGTACCTGGAGGCTTCGGTTCACGCGGAACAGAAGGCAAGATAGAAATCATAAGATATGTTCGCGAGAACAATCTTCCTTTCTTAGGAATATGCCTTGGACTGCAGTTGGCAGTCATAGAATATTCCCGCAACGTGTGCAAGTTGACACGTGCAAATTCAACAGAGATAGATTCAGAAACCAAACACCCTGTTGTAGATATATTACCAGAACAGAAAGATGTGACAAACAAAGGCGGCACTATGAGACTTGGAGCTTACAAAGCAGTACTGAAACCAGGCACACTTGCGTACGAACTATATAATTCAGATATTGTATGGGAAAGGCATAGACACAGGTATGAAGTCAACCCAGAATATCATGCACAACTCAAAGATAACGACCTGATAATATCAGGAGCATCAGAAGACGGCAGACTAGCAGAGTTCATAGAACTAAAAGACCACCCATATTTCATAGCAACACAAGCTCACCCAGAGCTTAAATCTAAGCTATCAGACCCTGCTCCACTCTTCTTTGGCCTGACCAAGGCAGCAATAGAGTTCAACAAGTCAAAAGGCAAAGATTAGCACTTATTTTTCTCTTAACTCTTTTAAAATTCTTGTTAGTCGGTTAGGTGTTAGAAACATTTATTAATAACCGCTTTATCCAAGCAGGTATGTCTAGACGAGAAAGAAAGCTTCTTAGAAGAAAAGGCAAGAAATACAAGCCAGATGGAACACTTGCAGATGGTCAAGACCACGAACGCTCAGGTAATTTAGCGGGTCATGGACATATAACTGAAAAGAAAAAGAAACAGAATAAGTTCCTGACATTCTACGAAAAGAACTACAAGAAAAACATGTGGATAACCATAGCACTCCTTGTAATCTCTATTATAATAATAGGTGCATACACTGCGATAAATGGCGAGTTCATACCTAGAGGCGTATCACTCAAAGGTGGAGTGACCATAACAGTACCATCTGAACAACAAATTGATATCGAAGCATTACAAACAGGACTTCGCAGTGATTTTCCTGGAGGCAGTTTATCGGTACGTGCTATGACTATGGCTGGAGAACACATAGGATTCATAGTAGATGCATCAGATGTCGATCCTGAAGATTTACTATCAGCGACAAAAGAACGTGCAGGTGATTTTGAAAAGTTCAGTCTCGAGACTATGGGTTCAGCACTCGGAGAAGCATTTTTCAAACAGACACTTCTTGCAATATTGATTGCTTTCGTCCTAATGTCAATAGTAGTATTCTTAGCATTTAAGTCATTCATCCCATCATTTGCAGTTATACTATCAGCAATATCAGATATAACCATGACTGTAGCAGCAATAAATATTCTAGGAATCAGAATTGAAACTGCAGGAATCGCAGCATTGTTGATGTTGATAGGTTATTCTGTAGATACAGATATCCTCCTTACCACACGAGTATTGAAGAGAGATGGAGGAACAGTATTCGACAGAGTTCTTGACGCGATGAAAACAGGAATGACCATGACAGTAACTTCCCTTGCAGCAGTCATAATTGCACTTATATTCACACAATCAGAAACACTCAAACAGATAATGCTCATACTACTAATCGGACTCATCTTTGATATTCTGAATACCTGGATTCAGAATGTGGGCATCATCCGGATGTATATGGAACACAAAGCAAAAAAGAAGACTGCAGAAACCCTGGCAGAATACAAAGAGATCATAGATGCAGACTACGAAGACGAAGAAGACGAAAAAGAACATAAAGAACAGAAAGAAGAAGATAAGAAAGAAGTGACAAAAAAAGAAAAGAAAGAAGAGCATCATGCGCATAAAGAGCATAAATCACATCATGACAAAGAGCATCACGATCACAAGCACCACGAGAAAAAATAAGATGAACGCAAAAATCAAACAGTTACTTAAAAGTGCAAGATTGATTATATTAGTTATATTCCTGGTTTTATCAGTTATAGCAATACATCCTAATCCTAATGCAGAAGGCGTAACAATAAGAAACGTGGCGCGCAACAGTTCAGCAAGCCTGGCAGGGATAGAAAGCCCTCCACCCACAAGCACGCCCATGTCAAAAGAACGAGTAATATCCTTGAATAATGAACCCATCCAGGATGTTAAAGATTATCTTGATGCAACAGCAATGCTAGAACCTAACAGGACAGTGCACATAAAAACAACAACAGGATTTTACCAGCTCCGCACAAAACCATTGCTGAACATAACATATCTTGACGAATGGGAAAACAAAACCGTTGAAGAGACAGTAACAGTAAACAAGACATTCAAACACAAGAACGGAACAATAGTAGAGATGCCTGTTAACGAGACACGCAATATCACAATCCAGGTGCAAAAAACACTCACAGAGATAGTCGGAACAGAAGACATCGGACTTAGTATATACGAAGCACCAACAACCAATATAAGAAAAGGCCTTGATCTACAAGGTGGAACACGAGTACTACTTCAGCCAGAGAAAAAAATAGACTCTTCAGACATGGAAGTCGTCATATCCAATCTTAAAGAGAGATTGAATGTCTTTGGACTCAGCGATGTCGTAGTACGAGAAGCATCTGACCTGGAAGGCAACCAGTATGTACTGATAGAGATTGCAGGTGCCAACCAAGAAGAAGTCCGAGAACTCATATCCAAACAAGGAAAGTTTGAAGCAAAAGTTGGAAACACAACAGTATTCAAAGGCGGAAACGACATAACATACGTGTGCAGGAGTGCAGACTGCTCAGGAATCGACCCACAGAGAGGATGCGGACAGTCAGCACCAAACCAATGGGCATGTTCATTCCGATTCTCAATATCATTATCACCAAGCGCGGCAAAAACGCAAGCAGACGCCACAGACAAGCTCAACGTAATAGTCGAGGAGAATGGCGAAGAATACCTCAGCGAAAAACTCTACCTATACTTAGATGATGTCGCAGTCGATGAACTTAACATTGGCGCAGACCTGAAAGGCAGGGCCGCAACAGACATATCTATATCAGGTAGCGGAACAGGTGCAACACAACAGGACGCAGTATTTAACGCGCTTGCAAATATGAAAAGGATGCAGACAATCCTCATAACAGGATCATTACCTGTAAAGATGGAAGTCCTAAAGACAGATGCAATATCGCCAGTACTCGGAGATGACTTTGTCAAAAATGCATTCCTAATGTCAATTTTGGTAATGATATCAGTAGCTCTTGTAGTATTCATACGTTACAGAGAAATTAAGATAGCATTACCTATGATGTTCACCATGATATCTGAAGTAGTAATAATATTCGGAATCGCAGGACTCATACAGTGGAACATCGACATGGCAGCAATAGCAGGAATCATAGTAGCAGTAGGAACAGGCATCGACGACCAGATCATAATCACAGATGAAACACTGAAAGGCGAAGCACAGAAATTCGGATGGAAAGAACGGCTGAAAAGAGCTTTCTTCATAATCATGGTAGCATATTTCACAGGCGTAGCAGCTATGGTGCCGTTACTGTTTGCAGGAGCAGGACTTCTTAAAGGATTTGCACTAACAACAATACTAGGAATATCAATCGGTGTCTTTATAACAAGACCTGCATTCGCAGCAATAGTTGAGATACTCCTCAAAAAATAAGATTTTTTATGGTTCTTAAATGAGTAAAACAAAACCCTGGGCAATACTTGTAGTCATATTATGCACTATATTCACATCCACAGGATCATTATTCATGAAGCTCGGCGTGAACAATATTTCTATTATGTCATTCAGAGGAATTCTTGATGGCTGGCTGATTCTTGTAGGACTTTTCTCATACTTCCTAGGATTCATCATGCTGACATTTTCGTTCAGGCACGGAGAATTATCAGTACTTTTTCCATTTGTATCACTCAGTTTTGTCTGGGTAGGCATATTATCTTATATGGTTCTTGGTGAATCAATAACACTATTTGAGATGCTAGGTATCGGTTCAATAGTCATCGGTGTAGTCGTGATAGGAATTTCAACACGCAAACCTAAAAAACTGAGGTTGAGGGGTTGAGCATGGATACACCACTTTGGACAATAATATTATTCATAATAGTATCTTTCATAAGTGCAGCAGCAACATTCCTTGTCAAGATATCAGCACCAAAAATAACTCGGAACGTCAAGAAGTTACTTAAGAACTGGCAGTTTTTCCTAGGATTATTCTTATATGGAATCGCGACGATAATATCTCTTGTAGCACTCAAGTTCGGAGAACTATCAGTTCTTTATCCTTTTGTAGCATTACAGTATGTATGGGCAAATCTGCTTTCTAAAAGATATCTTGATGAAGAACTCAACCTGTATAAATGGATAGGAGTAACACTGATATTCGTCGGAGTAACGCTGATAGGGATAGGTGCTTGAATTATAGAAAATTTAAGCTTGAATACTCATTATTTTAATTTCTGCCTCGCACCACAGGCACAGCGCTCCGCCCACGGCTATTCTTGCTTAAGTAATTGCACGATTGTACGACTTGAATATATCTTTGTAAGCTCCGCTAGGCGGTGCCAGTGGTGAATATGCATAATGTTGCTGCTCAGAAAATCTTTAACTTAGACTCATCAATCTTTGTGAATCTTTCCCAATTAGTATCTACATGCTTTTGTATATCAGATATGTCCTCAGGACTTAAATGCTTGAACCTTCCCTGTTTCATCAGGTATTCCTCTACAGGAACCGCCTTCGTAGGCTTACGATTCAGCTTGAACACACCACCCTCTATCTCGTAAAGCGGATATATATTAGTATTGAACGCGAGTTTAGCGATATCTACCGTGATGTCAGTAGGATGCTTCCACCCAGTCGGGCAAGGAGAAAACACCTGGATGTAAGACGGACTAGGAAACTCAAAAGACTTTTTCAGCTTCGCAGCCAAGTCCTGAGGGAACGCAATATTAGCAGTTGCGACATAAGCGCCATGAGACGCAATTATGAAAGGAATCTGCTTTGCAAATTCCTGTTTACCATGGATAACCCTGCCTGCAGGAGTGGTTGTCGTGTTAGCATATTTAGGCGTAGCACCACTACGCTGTATACCTGTATTCATGTAAGCTCCATTATCATAACAGACATAAGTAGCATGATGACCTCTTTCCATCATACCGCTGATAGCTCCAAAGCCGATATCAAAAGTTCCTCCATCACCGCCGAGAACTACCAGATTAGTTTTTTCTCTGATACCCCTTTTCTTAAGGGCCTTATCAACTCCAGACGCGACCGCAGAAGCATTTTCAAAAGCAGCATGAATCCAAGGAACTTTCCAAGCAGTGCGAGGATGAGGTGTACTGAACACTTCCATGCAACCAGTAGCATTACAAACAACCACATCAGGACCAGTAACTTTCAGTATTATCCTTGCAACCATAGGCGCGGCGCAGCCAGCACAAGCAGTATGTCCTGGCGCGAACAGTTCCCTGTCCGGCAATGCATTAATCATCTTGATTTGTTCTTTTGGTGGAATTTTTTACTCCTCCTCTTCAATCCTCTTATCGAGGTCCTTGATTTTTTTGTTCCAGCTATCATGACCGGAACCTGCGAATGGGACTTTGATTGATATCCGTTTTCCGCAGCTGCACAACATATCTTTATAGTGGCTGTTCGAGCCATCAAACGATGACTTGAACTTTTTTATGTCAGGCGTCTTACCGCAATACGGACAGACCTTAAGTTGGTCCTCCTGACAAATAACATGATGAAAAGTCATATCTTCAAACACCTAATTTATTTGGTTTCTATATCACTCTAACAGCCACTCTATTGTCGGCTGTTTCTCCTTAGAGATCTTATTGAACGCATTTTCTATATGATCAAGAGTAACATCACGGCCGCCAAGACCTGCAATGAATGAATGAATAAGAGGTTTCTTTTTCTCGTCACAGAAAGAAGCCTCAATCTCGGTATAAACAGGACCGTTATTACCGAAAGACACTGCCCTGTCAAACACAGCAACAGCTTTCCTGTCCTTAAGATATTTCACGATGTCTGCACCAGGGAATGGTCTGAAAGACTTGAGCTTGAGCATGCCTGCCTTCTTACCGGATTTTCTCATCTTATCTATTATGACCCTTGCAGTACCGCAGATAGTTCCCATGCCGATGAAAACATAATCAGCATCATCCATCATGTAAGGCTCGACAAGACCATCACCATAAGATCTTCCAAACGCCTTGTTGAAGTCAGCATTGACTTTTTTGATGATATCCACTGAAGCTACGAATGCATCCTGCTGCTGTTTTTTGAAATCCATAAATGAATCAGGATAACCTACAGGACCCATAGTCATAGGATTCTTAGGATCAAGCATGAATTTAGGTTTGAACTTAGGAAGGAATGTGTCTACTTTTTTCTGTTCTGGGATGTTAACCGGCTCGTAAACATGAGAGAGTGTGAAACCATCCAAGCAGACCATTACAGGCAATAAGACTTTATGGTCCTCTGCAATCTTGAAAGCCATGATAGTCGTGTCTAAAGCTTCTTGAGCAGATTCAACATATAATTGAATCCAACTAGTATCTCTGGCAGACATAGAATCCTGATGATCATTCCAGATATTTATCGGCGCTGAAAG
>CAZXTQ010000058.1:7611-9595 GCA_964643595.1 uncultured Methanosarcinales archaeon | reverse complement strand
TCACTTCAGGATATCTTCTGATAACTGCAGTTCCTGAACTGGAACCTACTGAAAAAAACTCGTCAAACGAAACATAAACCTGAGGCAATAATTGCTCAAGAGGATATTCAATGAGCACTGAATCAGGATCATTGCTTTTGGCTCTTCGAGTCACCTTCACACCATAATCACTCATACCATAGTAATTATCAGAATCATTCGAATAGAGCGAGAATCCTGAAACCAAAGAAAGATCAACTTCAGATCCTGACCTCGTAATATCTATGGCGAAAGAATCAGCCACTTCCCGTTCATTGAACCTCGACGCGGAAGTGGTCAGGTTAAGATAAGCGTTAGCGACGACCGGTTGATAAGAACCTGCTGGTTGTGTGCCAAGGTCGAGGATTCCTCCTCCTTTAATGACAACGCCGGCTTCACCGCCGACAGAGCCATCATCATCAAGGTCGACAAGCAGACCAGAATCGATGCAATAATAGTCAAAAGTATATCCTCCAACATTAAACTGACCAGAACAATCAGACCAGGAAGACGCAATCGTCCCGCTGTACGCAGACGTAATAGAAGAACCGGTACCTACATCAGTCAATCTCACAAGACCTTCAGAAGTATCAAACGAATCGAACTGCAATACCCGAGTCACGCCCCTGTGAGAATCTCCATTGTGCGAAACTATAAAATAATCAGAAGGTCGTATCGTAAAATTAGCAGTCCCTGTACCTTCGCCCTGATTGAATACCAGTGAGCGGTCATCATCACCATAATAAAGCCCTGTAGAATTCGCGAAAGCAAGCCTCAAAGTATATGTTATATCTTGTGAATTGGAAAAAGTCATCCTGTACTCATCATCACCCCGGGGAGAGATTTCTATCTCGCTGTGACCTTTAGTCTCCAGACCTTCATATCTTACATCCCAATTCTTGCCAAGCATGCCTTCCGGTTCCTGCAAAAATGATTTCAGCCCGGAACCAGGCGGAATATAACCCTCTTTCAAAGAATCTGTAGTCAGATGATAATATATCTTACTGACAGTAACTATACCGTCTGATTCAGTATATGCTATGATAAGTTTCGCATCCTCGATGCTATCACCATTAACCTCAACAGTCCCGTCCCATGAACCTGCTGAATAAACATCAGATAACTCTACCTTGTATGCTCCAAGATAAAATGCAACAAGATCTCGTTGAGTCTCTCCTGCTTCATTAGGTAGAACCTCCTTTACACCAAGCACTGTCCCGTCGGCAAGCATTACAGTCTCGCCAGCACTAATCTCTTTTGTAAGTACCCCGTTCACCCTGAATTTGACATTTACGTCTTCTTCTGCGCCGCTCCAGTCAGATACTATGGCTAAAGTCAACTCATACTCTTTATCATCAACCACATAGGTCCTGCTAACTCCTTCATCCAATATATCCTCGACAGAACCACCCATCAAAGCGAGCTTGATCCCGTCTGCGGTTGAATAATCAGCATCCACAATAGAAAAATCACTTCCTAGCATATTCAAAGTCGTTCCTTCAAGATCAGGCAATTCTCCTGAAGATATCTCAGATTTAAACCCTGTCTCGAACTCAAGTTCATACTGGAAAGCAGACTGTCCGTCCACAAACCAGAGGAAATCACCGATGTTTTCATCTTTGTCTTCTGCATATATTACTTTTGCAGCTGATTTTGTCGAAGAGGTGTTACCCCAGGCAAACCTCAGATACTGATTAGCCTCTGTCGAACCTTTCTGTGTTGTTACCATATATGATCTAAGGGCAAGTGCGTTTGATCCGTCATAAGTCTCTGTTACATCGCCCAGAAGTTCATTGATCTCAAGCCAGTCACCAGCTCTCCAAGCCTTGACTGCATCGCCTGTCACAAAAGGTTCATCATATTCAACTTTGATAATCTCTTCAACCATTGCACTATACTGCATACTATTTGCGATATCTATCAAACCCAAAAGATCTGCAGGAGAAGACTTTTCACCTGCGACCAT
>CAZXTQ010000058.1:0-7601 GCA_964643595.1 uncultured Methanosarcinales archaeon | reverse complement strand
ATAATAGCATCAATATTACCCTCTGTAAAGAACGGTTCAGGATAATCTGAAAGGTCTGCAGAAACAAAAGAAAGCGTTGTGATAAATAACAGGATGGCCAGTAATATGGTTGATTTCATGATACACCTCTAAAATGCAAAGAGAGTGCCTGTTATTTTTAAATGTTGAGGTGTGAAATAGAAAAACGCCGCAGCCCTAGTATGAACATTGGGTTCAACGCAGTATGGGCCTTGGCGTTCCTTATGTTTACGCTGATTGGTTTGGTGATGTAAATAATCTTTTGCCAGGTTCTAAGACCGAAATATTTATATATGTCCTAAACTTTTGGACAGTTGGTCTAAAAAATGGGACGAGATAAAATATTAGAACTGTTCTTTGAGAATCCAACAAACGAGTTCCAGATAAGGGGTATAGCGAAGCTGCTCAAAATACCCAAATCAAGCGTAGATTATCGAATCAGGCAGCTATTGAAAGAAAAGATTGTCTTGAAGAAAAAAACAGGGGTCTTTCCAAGCTATTCAGCCAATCAGGCAGGTGAGAATTTCCTATTTAAGAAGAGACAGCATGTGCTTCAGAATATCATGGATTCCGGACTTTTGGAGTATCTTGAGGAACAACTGAATCCGAGATGTATTATTCTGTTTGGCTCATTCGCAAAAGCAGAATATGACAGGAACAGCGACATAGATATATTTGTACAGGCAAAGGAAAAGATACTTGATATGGGGAGGTTCGAGAAGAAGCTCAAGCACACTGTAAATATCCTCTTTGAACCTTCTTTGGACAAGCTGTCACCAGAGCTGCTCAACAACATCATAAACGGGATAAAACTAAACGGGTTCATCAAGATAAAATGAGAGAGATAATGCCCTGGGAAACCTGCAGGAAAGAGCACATAAAGACAGTCCAGCCAGACCAAGAAAAGATAACATCTATGCTGAAGATGTGCAAGATACGGCTCAGGGTAACTGAAGATATAACTCTTGACGATGAAACAGCATCGGTGATTGCTGCTGATTATTATGAAGTGATCAAGGAACTACTGACCGCACTTCTTCTTAAAAAAGGGATGAAATCCGACAACCATGAATGCCTCATAAGCTTCTTCAAGAGAAACTATCCTTGCAATGAATACGAAGCAAAGATAATACACCAACTCAAGAACGTCAGAAACAGGATATCATATGACGGCGTGTTCGTCGATAAGGAATATGTGGAGATGAACAGGCTTGAGTTCATACACATAATAGACTTGTTGGAAAGGTTGGTTAAAGATTAAACGCCAACGCCCGGACACGCGTTCCCCGTAGGTGCTGGTCCGTGCGTCAGCTCTACTAGCTCTGCGAGCTCCTTACGCCGCCGCCCGGATTTGAACCGGGATATCCGTGAGGAAACAAGCTTTCCTTACTTACGTTCGGAATTGAACGCCAGTTTCCAGGCTTGCGCGGTTTCCTGCACTGCATCAGTTTGGTGCAATGTACCAGGTTGCGCCACGACGGCGTCTAAGGTGTGTTTATGTGCTATAAACACAGTATTAGGTTTTATGCCTGTTTATAAATTTAATGCTTTCCTGAGGGTCTCTTCTTTCTTTTTGTGCCAAAAACCTATTTTTTCAAGGTATTTTGTTCTTGCCTCTTTTTTGTTGATGAAAATCATATGAACTCTTGAATGGTTTTTTCTTTTAGGTTGATATTCGTATGATCTATGTTCAATATCTAATTCTCTAAGAAGAACAGATACTGATTCCATCCCTTTTTTGTTTATTGTCTGGATTTTGATTGTTCTAGGACCTACATATGCTTCTGCTGAGAAAAAAGCTTTTAACCAAGCTTCTTTAGCACCTTCTATTTTTAATAATTTATCAGGGAGATTCCAATCTTTTGTTCCTAGGTTGGATAGTCTAATTATGTCTTCTACAACAACTTTGGATGTTAATCTCGCGTGGTATACATTATCTCTTATTGTTACTGATGGTTCTTTATTGTATAACTGTTTGATTATTTCAAGGTATTTTTTGAGCATAATTTTGTCGTCTGGATAGCAATTCATGTCGTAGTGGATATTTTTATTTTCAGGTCTTATGCTGATGTATCCATCTCCTGCTATGAATCCGCATAGGGCTGATTTTAATATTATTGAATTCGAATCCGAAGGTATATCTCTTTTTTCTTTAGAATGTACTTTTTTCCATCTTGCAATTGCAACTTTTTTATTTCTTTTAGAAAAATTCATATTTTGAATAAGTTTCATTGCTATTTATTTGTTTCTGTCATGACGCAGTACCACGGAATTATTCCGGTAGAGTTTACACTAATACTTGATATATTATTCAGAATTAAGTATTTGTTTAGCTCAATCGTAGCAGAACAGCCACGCGGATACACCATACTCGGTTGCTATCCTACGAATCGACGTTTGGTCGCTGCGCGAACATTGCTTAATATTCCTGAAATGCAACCCTCTCGGAATTTCTTATTGGAAAGCACGCAATACGCGGTGGTTCAGGCTTTGCATGAACCTTGCAACCGCAGGTTGCTTTGGCTACTCTGTCAATAACAGCTAAATAAATACAGAATTAATATAATGTTAAAAAATATTTTAGTCGATCATCTCGATTTCTATCTTGAGACCTTCTGGAATCTGGACTCTCATGACGAGCCTGAGTGCTCTTTCGTCAAGACCAAGATCTATAAGACGTTTGTGAACACGCATTTCGTATCTTTCCCAAGTAGCCTTTCCGTCGCCGCAAGGACTCTTACGAGTAGTTATTTTCAGCTTCTTTGTAGGCATAGGGATAGGACCGCGCATCTGCACGCCTGTCTTCTCAGAAATCTCGCTGATATGCGAACAGATCTCGTTGATCTTATCTATATCGTTGCTTGTCAGTTTTATTCTTGCTTTCTGCATCTTAGTTCCATCCCTTATAAACAAAACTCGGGTTTGTTATAATGATAATAAAAATAAAAAATTGAAAGGCTTACATAGCCTTTTTCTTCAGTTCAATGCACATACCTGCAGCGACTGTAGCGCCGGAATCCCTGATAGCGAAACGGGACATCTGAGGTATTGTCTTCTGTGTTTCAATGCACAGAGGCTGCACTGGTTTAAGCCTTACTATGGCTGCGTCACCATTCCTGATGAAGTCTGGATTTTCTGCAAGGACTTCGCCTGTAGCAGGGTTCAGCTTCTTCTCGATAGCGACGAACTGGCAAGCAATCTGAGCAGTGTGGATGTGGAATACAGGTGTATAACCAACGGTTATGACACTTGGGTGGTTCAGCACAACAATCTGGGCAGTGAACTCCTCTGCAACACTAGGCACATCTGACTCATGACCAAGGACATCTCCTCTAGCAGCGTCCTTTTTACCGATACCCCTTACAGAGAAACCGATATTGTCACCAGGTTCAGCTTTTTGAAGCTGTTCGTGATGCATCTCTATAGACTTGACTTCGCCCCTGACGCCTTTACCTTCACGTCCTGGAACTACTATAATCTTATCACCAACTTTCATCACACCTGTTTCGACACGACCTACTGGAACAACGCCGATACCTGTGATGTTGTAGACATCCTGAAGAGGAAGTCTGAGCGGAAGCTCTGTTGGTTTTTCTGGTGGATTCAGCTGGTTCATTGCCTCAAGTAGAGTAGGGCCTGTGTACCAAGACATGTTCTCTGACTTCTTAGCGACGTTGTCGCCCTGCAGAGAAGCGATAGGCAAGAATTTGACATCATCAATTTTGTAACCTACGCTCTTCAAGAGAGTAGATACCTGTTCCTTGACTTCATTGAATCTCTTCTCACTGAACTCGACACCTTTGATGTCCATCTTGTTGACAGCAACCATAATCTGGTTGACACCAAGAGTCTTTGAAAGGAATACATGCTCTTTTGTCTGGGCCATGACACCGTCATTAGCTGCGACAACAAGCACACCGACATCTGCCTGAGCAGCGCCAGTGATCATGTTCTTGATGAAATCCTTGTGTCCTGGTGCGTCGATTATTGTAAAGTAATAGTTGTCAGTTTCAAACTTCTTGTGGGAAAGGTCAATAGTTACTCCTCTCTCCCTTTCTTCTTTGAGATTGTCCATAACGAAAGCGAACTCAAAGCCACCTTTACCTAGCTCCTGTGCCTTCTCTTTCAATTTACGGAGTGTTTGTTCGTCTACTCCGCCTGCGTCGAACAATAAACGTCCTACTGTGGTAGATTTACCGTGATCCACGTGTCCTACGAAAACGATGTTCACGTGTGTCTTTTCTTTAGCCATATTAAGACCTCCTTACTTTTTTTCGATTTTAATGACTGATTGAATCAGTTGTTCTATTATTAAGCTCATTTAGAGCTTGTAAGCTTAACTGATTGGATGTGGCAGTCATTTAAAAGGTTTTCTGTGAGTTGGATGAAAATCAAAAAAGCGGCCAAACCTTTTAAAAACGCTTTTTTGCCAATAAAAAAATGTTTAATCCAGTTTAAGGCCTTTTCTCTCCCTTATCTGTCTTACAATCTTTCCCTGAAGTTCACCGGGCATTCTCTCGAATACTTGCGCAACAAGAGATGAACTTCCACGTCCGCCAGTAGCAGATCTCAGATCGTTAGAAAGACCAAACTGTTCAGCTACAGGAAGTTTACCAAGAACAGTGATTATCTCACCTTCCTGCTGCATGTCGAGCAACTGACCACGCTTGTTGCTAATCAGTTTTGATATCTCGCCCATATACGCTTCTGGAGCTTCAAACCTCAATGTCTGCACTGGTTCGAAAAGGACTGGTGTTGCAAGTTCCATCGCACCACGGATACCTTCTCTTACTGCAGGATACATTTGAGCAGGACCTCTGTGGATTGCGTCCTCGTGCAACTTACAATCCATAAGCCTGACCTTCACACCAAGACAAGGTTCTCTTGCAAGAGGACCTGCCTTCATGACATCTTCAAACATATCCATGACAAGCTCAATGATCTCATGCATGTATACTATACCTCTTGTCTCATCAATCAAGATGTTTCCGTCGAAGATATCATTGATTTTTTTGGATATCTTAGAGTCATAGCCAAGTTCTGCAAATTTCTTTGGGATGTCAAGATCTTTTTTTCTAACCCTTCCTTCAGGAATATCGCCTTTCTTGATAGCTTGAGCAACTTCAGGCTCAAGCGGTTCAACAAGGAAGTAAAGCTTGTTGTGCTTATTTGGAGATTTACCCTCAAAAGTTTCAGGAGATGTTTTGGTCACAGTCTCCCTATATACAACGATAGGTGGAGAGGTAGTTATCTGCACACCTTTCTCTGTAATAATCCTATTTTCTATAATCTCGAGGTGAAGCTCGCCCATACCATGCATCAAGTGCTCACCAGTTTCCTCATTGATCTCAATCTTTATTGATGGATCTTCTTTACCGACAACTCGTAAAGTCTCGATAAGTTTAGGGAGATCTGCAGGACTCTTAGCCTCAATAGCCTTGGTGACTACCGGTTCAAAAATGTGCGATATCTTCTCGAAAGGTTCAGAAGGTCCTGCAGTTATAGTCTCACCTGGAGAAGTTTTCATACCGCCGAGAGCGACGATGTTACCAGCTACTGCATGATCAACAATCTCTCTTTTAGCACCATTCATTACGAATACCTGTTGGATCCTTGTCTTTTCTTTACCTATGTTCATGTAAGCTTCAGTGCCTTTTTTCATCTTACCTGAAAAAAGACGTCCAGTAGCAATCTCACCTGCCTGAGGGTCGACAATCACCTTCGTGATGACGAAGAAGAACGGACCGTTAGGGTCACAGTTCAAAAGAGCTTTACCGTCAACGCTTTCCAGATCACCTCTCCAAATCTTAGGTATTCTGTAAGCCTGAGCAGTAACAGGGTTAGGCAAGTGATCAATAACTGCGTCGAGAACAACCTGGTGGATAGGGGCTTTTTTCGCAAGCTCTTTCCAGGTATCATTCTCATAAGCATCAATTATGTCCTTGAAGCTCACGTTGTGTTCCTTCATGTAAGGAAGTGAAAGCGCCCAGTTATGGAATGCAGAACCGAAACACACAGAACCTTCAACTACATTGGTCTGCCACTTAGTTCCATATTCCTCTTCAGCAATGCTCTTTATCAGCTTGTTAACGTGACCAATTATCTTCATGAATCTCTCCTGCATAGCTTCAGGAGTGAGCTGAAGTTCCTTGATCAGTCTGTCAACCTTGTTGATGAAAAGAATAGGTTTGACACGCTCTTTCAATGCTTGTCTAAGTACTGTTTCTGTCTGTGGCATCACACCTTCAGATGCGCAAGCAAGAACAATAGCGCCGTCGACAGCTCTCATAGCTCTTGTAACGTCACCACCGAAGTCCACGTGACCCGGAGTGTCGATAAGATTTATAAGAAATTCCTTATCTTCAAACGTGTGCACCATTGATACGCTTGCCGAATCTATCGTAATTCCTCTCTCAGCTTCATCCGTTTTGAAGTCAAGAGCTCTTGCTTTACCAGCAAGATCTTCAGACATCATACCTGCTCCAGAGAGCAGATTGTCGGAGAAAGTTGTCTTGCCGTGATCGATATGAGCGCAGATAGCGATGTTCCTGATATTTTTAGGACTACTCATCGCTTCCATTACTCTGTCTGACATCTTAGCCATAATATATCACCTTAATATTTTGAATAATATTTTCGTTGTATTTTTTTCAATGCATGACCTTCCATTGTGGAAGTTCATAATCGAAAAGCTCATCATCGCTGAACCAGATGCTTATCTCGTTCTTAGCTTCATCCTTGTTTCCGGAAGCATGCATGATGTTTCGGAGCGGTCTTTTGAGAGTATCTGCCATTTGGTAAGACTCAACAGTGTAATCTCCTCTTATTGTACCTGGTGAAGCCTGCTTTGCTTCAGCATGACCGACAATCTTTCTTCCTATCTCGATAGCATGATAACCTTCGAAACAGATAGCAACAATTGGACCCTCAGTTAGGTAATCCATCAGCCATCCCTGCACGCGCTTAGCAATCTCTTCATTAGTCTCGCTCAGCTTCTCGCCATTCTTTTCATAAGCCTTTCTGGTATTCTCGCCCAGCTTCTCGACCCATTCAGGAGTCAGCTGGTAATGTTTGCCTGCTTTTTCCCTATCTGCCTGGATCATCTTCATGCCTGCAATCTTCAGTCCTTTCTGTTCGAATCTTTTCAGGACTTCGCCGACAAGACCTCTGAGTACACCATCATGCTTAACTGCAATGAATGTCCTTTCCATCATTTTGCAATCCTCTTTATTCCTTGTTTCTCTCGGTCCTTGAAGCTTTGGTCCACTTATGTTCCCTTGACTTCCTTTTCAATTCCAAGAGGTTTTTTTCACATTTTGTCGAGCAGAAATACAAGAGCCTGCCGTCATTCTTGATCAGCAATTTTCCTGTACCTATCCCGAGCAATTTTCCGCAAAAAGCGCAATCAACCATAATAATCACCTTCGCTTATTTTCTCCTACCTCTGTTTAGAGCTCTTGCTTCGATCTCTGTTTCTCTTAGCATGAGAATATCGCCTTCTCTTACAGGACCTTTAACATTCCTTCTCAGAATCTTGTTCTGGTCCCTGCCCGCAAGTATCTTGCAGCGCACCTGTATAGCTT
>CAZXTQ010000057.1:0-9788 GCA_964643595.1 uncultured Methanosarcinales archaeon | reverse complement strand
GCTATGAACAACGTACCACCCAGGAATCCTAAAGTTACACGGTTCGAAGAACGGTCAATCTCAATAGTGAGAGTCCGCAGGTCGCCATCCAACCTCTTTAGGTCACGACTGGTATCATGCAGATCCGC
The DNA here is from genome assembly GCA_964643595.1 of uncultured Methanosarcinales archaeon. GTDB lineage: Archaea > Nanobdellota > Nanobdellia > Woesearchaeales > UBA11576 > JABMQF01. Next base: position 9,660 of record CAZXTQ010000057.1, on the reverse strand, counting down.
CATGATATGATCGGTCTTGCTTGGTAAAGCACCTGCAAAATCCATCAACGTCTCAATTTTCCTTTTCGCACGTTCAGCAATACGCTTAGGATGAAGACGTTCATGCGCAATCCTCTTAACGAAAGGTTTAGCATTCTCTACAAAATTGAACTTAGGATCAAGACGGCCAGCAACACTCTCGAGTGTGATTGTGGCTTTTGTAAGAAGCACAAAATTAGGAAGGACCTTCATCTTATTCTCTTTCAATATCTTGATGATGTCATTCAAAGCTTCAGAGACCTTGATATTATCGATACCGACACCATGATACTTGGAAAGACGTTCAGACACATCACGCCGAACCTTATCAATATCAGTATCAGGATTCATGCCTCCTAGCTTAACAGCAGCATCGACCATACTCTCAGAATTACCATTTACCAAAGCGATAAAGAAATCAGTCACGTGCTCACGCATAGCATAATCCAATCTGCCGATTATGCCAAAGTCCAGAAGTGCGATTTTCCCGTTACGCTTTATGATGAAATTACCCGGATGAGGGTCTGCATGGAACACACCATGTATGAACATCTGTTCATACTCAGCGTCTAGAATATTATGTATTATCTTCTTCCTTTGAGCGGGCTGGAATTTATTGATGTCAGTCAAACGCTTACCAGGGATGTACTCCATAGTAAGTATACGTCTCTTGGTATGCGTCCAAAAAACCTTTGGGACAAGAATAGTCTTGGACTTTAAGAAATTATGATAGAACAAATCAATATTATGAGCCTCTTTCAGATAATTCATCTCATTCTCAGTATAACGCTCAAACTCGCGCACTATTTCAACAGGATCAACAAAACCAATACCATATTTCTTCCTGATAATCTTAGCCAGACGATACAACAGCTTGATATCGATCTTTATTGTTTTCTCAATATCAGGACGCTGAACTTTGACAGCAACTTTAGTACCATCTTTCAACTCAGCAAGATGCACCTGACCCATGCTCGCAGAAGCAGTAGGAATCTTGTCAAACTTCCTGAACAGCTTCTTCAATGGCTGGCCGAAATCATTCTCTATGCTGCGTATAGCATCCTCTCCTGGAAATGGCGCTACTTTGTCTTGAAGCTTAGCAAGAAAATCACAATACTCAGCAGGAATAAGATCAGGCCTTAGGCTTAGTAACTGACCAAGTTTGATAAAACTACCATCAAGATCCTCAAACACTTTCAGAAGGACTTCAGGAGAAAGATCAGGCTTACGGAAATGTTCACCTTTGATACGATCCTCAAAATGAAGCTTACGTTTTAGGCCAAGCTTAGTAAGAATAGCACCAAGATGATGCTTATGAAGAACTCTCGCTATATGCTTAAGTCGTACAGACTCTTCATGACTAGGCCAAAATGACATACATATATTACCTCTTTTCTTGTATTTGTTTAGCTCAATAATGGTAGCACTGCCACGCGGCTACATCATATTTGGTTGCTAACCGACGAATCTGCGTTTGGTCGCTTCGCGAACATTACTTAATATTCCTGAAGTGCAACCCACTTCAAAATGCTTGTTGGAATACACGCACGTCGCTGTGGCGTACGGCCAAAAAACAGCTAAACAAATACCTTTTCTTTTATAAATCGAATAGATTTAGGTATTTAAAAGTATTGATTAAAAAGCTTTAAATATTACCATCCCACCAACACAGACACCATGGTAAGAGTACAAGACTACGAAATACACATACTTGAAGATAATGAAGATATCTGTGAGAAATGCCTTAATTACAAAGACTTTAAGGAAAAGTGCTGGTATTTCTGGGAAAGAAAAAAAGAATGTTCACAAAAGATGAAGTGAGCTTAAGGAATGTTACTAAGGAAGTTCACACCCTGTCTTCTCAGCCATAACACTGAATTCTAGCTCTCCGAATCTCAATTGTTCATCACCAAAACCAAAAGCAGGATAAGCATATACACCAGCATCTTGACAAGCTTGAGGGTTGCCGCCGAAACTAGCATCACATTCCTGATAAGTTATGAACTTAAATGCTTCACCGAACCTTGCTTTTATGTTATTGCAATGACTGCACCAAGCAGCACCATAAATCTTCATGCCATTTGTGGTCAAGCACTTGGCAAAATCAGAATAATCCTTTGTCTGATGATTCGACGCAGGAGTCAGACAGCCTGAAACACTCAACATCAGAGCACAGACCAAAATCATAATAGATATATTTCTTCTAATATTCACGACACCTCACATCAGGTTCAGCACGAAGAGTGTTAAGCCTTTTCTTACAATAAAGACAATAAGCATAACTTCCTACAATGCAGAGCAGGATAAGAGTTATTAGGATAAAACTTACGATGCACATGATACACCACTTACCAATCAAATACGCCTGAGCATAAAAAAGATACGCCGAGAAAATGAAACCTGCTGATGCAAGACCTATACCTATCCAATGAAGATGCTTTTGAGTGATCCTTACGCGTTTCATCAAAGCAATACCTACAAAAATCAAAGACAGATAGCCAAGCACGCCAATAAAAGCGATAGGCAGAATGAACACAGAATAACTGCTAGTATTCACTGCATTGCAATCAAACTTATCATTTATGTTACAAAAACTTCCTTCACTAGGATTGAAATAAAGCCAAGTAAGATATAGCGAAATAAGGACACCGACTATTGCCATGAAAATCATCATACGGTTAAGTTTATCGAACCAGCAGAGCCTTCGTTTAACAAACTTAATCTCTGTCTCTCTCCTTACCTCAGCACGAACCTGCTCACGGATGACATCGCGCGAAGGAGACTTGACTTTGTGCTTGGTATTCCTGTGTTTAACTGCCTTAGAACTTTTGTTCACACTCTTTTTTTTCATGAGGTATGAATCGATAAGTGGAATTATAAATGTTTTGGTGCGGAGGAGTGAAAAAATCAGGGTTGCATAACCACGTAGCTATTGATACACAGAGAATCCATACCCCTACCTTCAGTTCGGGGAGGAGGTCATTTAATTGATTTAATCTTGCTGATTAGTATATAGAAATAGACTCTGTTGAATGCAACCAATCCGAATGCAAAAATGAAAATCAAGATAGTGTTTATCGATGCATAAACCAGGTAGATGCTCGGGTTGGTCACTGCAGTGCCAAGAATTTTTAGCAGGGTCCAGTCAAAAAGGTAGTATGCTCCGGACAGAATGAAGAAAGCAGCAACAGTGAAAATTATGATAGGGATGAATTTACTGAACCTTCCTATAACCATATTCAGACTTCTTTTGATTGCAGTTCCTGCGTGGTCAATACCCTGCGCGAACAGAGAATGCATTGCGTTAACAGTAAGATAAGCGAAAAGACCAATCACGATAAGGAATACATCCCTTACAGTGGTAAGTGCTTCAATCCTGATAGTGGTAATAGATATCAATGAGATGAATACAGATATCATAAAGAAAAGACCTAGTAGCAATATGTTCGAGAAAAGAAAAGAATCAAAAGAGCTGAAATCAAGATATTCTTTGCCCTTGACAAACAGAGAACGCACCTTCCTGATTATCATGAATTTGAAAAAAGAATATGCCATGATTATCATAAAAACATAAACCAGCATCAATACAATAACAAGAAAAATCTTAGAGCTTGCACCCACAAGGAGACGTGAAGGATCAGGAAATATACTATTGGCCAGGATATTCAACAGATAGAGACTGCAAAGGAAAAGCAAGTCAATTAGCATAGTGCAGAAAAGAGTTTTCTTACTATCCTTAACCGTGTTCCAGCAACCTGCTAATGCAGAAGTGAAGAACTTATTCTTCAGATCATGAATCCTGCTTTTTTTCATCATCTAACTTACCCACAAAAGCCTCAATCTTATCCTCATGCCTTTCCTGAACAACCTCTTTTGTGATGAGTGCGAGTGTTGCCTTAGGAACAGTATGACAGATACTCTCCATCTCTTTGAAAGCTTTATCATCACCGCTGCCACCCATAGTACAGAAGAACGCAACCTGCGGAACATCATTTTTTATCTTCTCCAAATACGCTCGAACAGGGCTTGACATGTTCCAACCCCAAATAGGTGTCCCTATTATCAAAATATCATAATCTTTGACTTGTCTCTTTATATCCTGAATTTCAGGAATCACTTTCTTCATAGCTTCACGCCCAGATACTATATATCCGATAGGACCTTTCCGGGATTTCACGTCTATAATCTCTTCGATGTCAGCATCAAGCTTACTGGCAATAAGGTCGCCTACTTTTTTTGTAGTGCCGGTCCTTGAATAATAAACAACAAGAGTCTTCATATTATCACCTTACCACTTTTTGTTAAAAAACTTTTTACAATCTTTTCTGTAGTACTTATGGAAAACATAGATAGGAAGCAGGATCATCACAATGCTGAGGTACTGACCGGGAGTAAGCCCAAACCATGTAGCATCAACACGATAGAAATCAATGAAGAATCTTCCCACCCCAGTCCAGAATATCATGTTCCACATTATGAAACCATCTTTCCATTTCTTCCTGTTTAATATAAGAAGGAAACCGAAAACTGCAAAACGCTTGATTGCGCTGTATAATTGCTGTGGGTGTCTGCAATCGTCAACGTTTGGGAAGTAGACACACCAAGGCACGTTGGTGACTTTACCAGGCAGTTCACCATTTATGAAATTAGCGATACGGCCAATAGCAAGTATCATTATTGCAGGAATAGCAAGATGATCTCCAAGCCGAGCCATCGGAATCCTCTTATCTATCTTCTTCCAGAAAATATAAGTTGCAATGGCTACACCCAACAGTCCGCCATGAAAAGCCATACCCCCTTCCCAAACATACAGGATTTTCCAAGGCTGAGTCAGATAATATATAGGATTCCAGAAAATGCAATGAATCAGTCGGCTTCCTATCAGCACGCCAAGCATGTTATAGAAAACAAGATCGTAAAGTTCCTCTATTGAGATCTTAATTTTTTTATGTTTTATCAGATACTTGAAATAAAGAAACACTGCAAGAAAACCTAAGACGTACACAAGACCATAATATCTAATCTCAACAGGACCTAACTCAAGAAGTACCGGATTAAGATTGTGGACGTAAGGCATGATGTGGTGTAGGTGCTGATGTTTTTTAAAGGTATCTTTAACATCAATGCCGCGGAGCTACGTTTATATGCTATTCCAGAATATCTTTTCGTGGTATGTAATAAGTCAGCTAAACAGTAAGCCCATACCGCGCTCTGTTAGACAGGGTAACCGCTGTTGAAACCGTGCGATTGTAACATCTGATAACATCACCAATAACACGCAAAGACTTGCTTTGCTAGAGTCTTTGGTGCCTTTAAATAATTTGCAAGCAAATATTTCATGGCTGCGCTAGGCGGTATGGGCTCACCATAGGTGGTGGACTTATTAAATACCTTTCGTGAAATTGGGTGACTGACTTATCTAACCAAGAACTCTGCTAGGCGGGGCATTGATGCTTATTAAATGGGTAATACAGCATAATATTTATAAAGCTCTGATACTGATTCTATATAACATAAGTATTGTGCATATTATAAAAAAGAGGTAAGCAGTTTGGTCTGGTACGCAACAATAGGTCTTTGGTTCTGGGAATTGTTTAAGACTTGGATATACACCTTATTTGTTGCACCTTTCAAGCAATCAGACATGTTGTGGTTATTAATCCCGATATGGGTCACATGGTTCTTTGCAGAATTCTTCCAAGAAAAACATGGCACTTCCATGGGCAATGCGATTACCAACGCAGTAGTCGTAGTGTGGGGTAGTGTTGATTCAACAAGACAGACAATATATCAGATGAGCATAGGTGCTTTGAATTCTCTTGGAGAGATAATACTCAGATTTGGTATCATAGGAATGATATTCGGATACGGCGTGGCAATAGTTGTACTAGGACTGAAAGGAAATAAAGTCATAAAGTACATCGGCAGAGTTCGAGAGGTAACTTACGCTTTTGCGATGTTCGCACCAGTTTTCTACAATGCAGTACCTTTGACTCTTAACCATATTATCGGAGCATTACTTTTCTTCCCCTTGTTTTACTTTGCGATCGAATTACTTGACAGGTACACTCCAAATCCAAAAGCAGTAGTTGAAGATATGGAAGACAAAGGAGAAGGAAGTTCGAGCAGCAGTTTTGAAAGCAGCAGCGATAGGTTAGGTTCTGGCGGCGACAGCTTTGGCGGAAGTTCGTCGACCAAGACAGACCTTGGATTAGGCGGAAACAAAGGCGGAGACGATTTCGGAGACTTCAAACTATGAATATAGCAATGATTATCATGGGAACTGCAGAAATTATATTCCTCATACTTGCAACAGTATACGCAGCAATGGCGCTGAAGAACGTCCATCACAAGAAACATAAACACCCTATCATGATTATCAAACAGAAAGTATTCATACTACTAATGATAAGCATAGTTCTGTTATTGTTCGGAATGACAATACAGCACATAAATGAAATATTAGGTATTCACACAATACCAACAATAGCAGATATATTCCTTGTACCAAGTTTCATACTCATGACATTAGGTTTTACATATTTCTGGAAAGAGATAAGCAAACTCCATAAGCTTCACCCAAAAGATTCAGTATTTGTCATAGGAGTTGCAAGTGGAGTGTTCATATGGCTGTATTATCTTTTCAGATTATCAATCATTCCATCAAGCGCTTCAATGAGCATACTTGAAAAATTACTGCATTATTTTTATCCGATCATAATATCAATCATGTTTCTCATGACTCTACGCATACAACCTACATTTAAAGCAGGAATAATAAGGACCCCATTATGGTACATATCACACGGAGTGTTCACACACTTCATAGGATACATGATGTATGTATACTACTTCTGGAATAACGGATACACCTGGTTTCCTGTCACATATACTGCAATATTCTTAGTAAGCGCAATATATTTCACAATAGGATTCTATTCTGCTAAGAAGAAATACGTTTGAAGATAATAAATGGGCCTGGCCGGACTCGAACCGGCGACATCCGCCAATTTCAGCATTTTTTGCTTGTGAAGGCGACGTCATCTATGGTGTCTAACCAGAGATGTTAAAATCTCTGATTTTGAGCATAGCCACTAGACCACAAGCCCATAGATAAACAAGAATTCTAGACTCTCTTTTAAATATTTTGCCTATGATGATACCATTGCCACTCTCTGTCAAATGTGTTATTTCCGCATTATCTGTTCCATGACCTGAGGGCCGATGTTGTGCTTCTCAAGAGTGCCTGCTTTTTTCCACTGCGCCACAGCCATCTTCATCATACCTGCTTTTACATAACAAGAACCTGCGCGATCATGCAGCTTAGCCTTTTTGTACATACGCGCAGCGTGGATATATTCGGCAGCCTGCTCATAATACCAAGCAGCTTTCTGAGGTTGTTTCAACTGTTTTTCGAACATACGTGCAGCAGTGCCAGGCATATCCGCATTCGCATAACACTGAGCAGAATAACCCCAACCCTTAACGCGCTTCAAGATATCAGCAATTATTTTCCAAGCCTTCTCAGGTTTCATATCCAACTTCTGCGTAAAAATATCATGAGCTTTTTCAATAGGACCAGAACCAATATCTTGATAAGCATATTTCGCAAGAGTCCGTGCAGTACGGTCAAGTAACCACTTAGGATCACCAGTCTTGGAACAGATATCCTCATACAACTTAGCAGCATGGAAACCCTTTTTCTTGACAAGCAACTCTTCTGCCTTGATGAAATCAGTAATTATAGAATTATCAGGATAATCCTCCATGAGCCTCTTAAGATGAAAAATCTTCTGCTCATGATACACTTTTTGTTTCAAAATACTTTGTACTTCAGCTGGAATACGCATCATATCAATCCCATTTTAGACCTTCAAACTCTGCAAGCAAGGAATCATCAGCCATGCCCATAGAGTAAGAATGCCAATCCATACCCTCTTTCTTTTTTTTTCTAAGGAACTTGATAAACTCATCCTTCAGGTCTTTTTCCCAAAGATCAAAAAAGAATGCAGTCTTGCAGACATGTAAGATATCACAATAATGATGATCGATGCGCAGGTCAACACCGTTGTGTATATCAGGGTGCGCACCACAGAAAATCTTATCTTTCTTAACATCATAAACCAAGTTACGGCAGATGCCAGACTCTCTCACATCTTTAGAACGGTTCATCCATTCAATTATCGGTTTACCTTTTTGGATGTGACTGTGAAACTCCAACGTGTTCTTTTGGATGCCTTCAGCAATAGAAAACTTATCCTTGAACTTATGCCCGCAACAACCCATACAGCTCAACCAGCCAAGCTGGCACAATTCAGTCTTGATATACCTCATTTTCAATATAGCAGAAGGGGGCGGGGTTTTTATTGTTTTCTCTAAATGTTTATAAAAAGGCCTATAATATCTCCGGTAAATACTTCTAAATGCTCGGAAGGTTTCTGAAAAATATTTTTGTTTTTGTAAATACCCGTGTATGGTTTGTGGATTTTCCGATGCGTTTATGGGCGCACCATATGTTGTTGATTTTAATGTGCTAAGGATTTCATAATAGCTTCTCTATTTGAGGACAAGCTTTATATATCAAATAATCTTATTGTTATTATCATGTCAGCAAAAAAAAAGAAAGTGAAATCAAAAGTCAAAAAGACTAAGAACATCAAGGTTAAACCAAGTTCTAAGAAAAAGGTAAAGAAAACTAAATCAAAATCCGGATCTGATTCTAAACCAAAGAACAAGAAAGCCAAACCTAAGAAGACAAAGGCAAAAAGAATCAGTCCAAAAATTTCAAAAAAGTCTCCAAAAGCAAACAAAAATCTGCGTGATGAATTTGAACGTCAAGGCAAAGACATATTTTTCAAGGAGAAAAAGTGGACTTTTAGTCATTGGTTCAAAAAGTACAGCCCTGTAATCATAACTCTGTTGATAGGATTAGCAACATACTTTTATCTGATTTTTTACCTATTTTACCCGACAGCACTGCTTCACGGGCATTATGTTCAGCTGCTTGCTCTGTTGGTATTTATCTTCCTTATTGCAGGCGTATTAATCTATCTGGGAATTCGCGCAGAGCTTTTGTTCGTACGTATATTGAGTTTTATTTTCGTGTTTGTTATTTTTACTTTCCTGCTTTTGTTCATACTGCTGGCAAACACTATGCAGGGTTTAGGAGTGTAGTGCGTGGCGGTCGTGACATCTATGGACAATATTGTTTCTGATAAACGTCTTGAGAAATATTTTAAGATTACGCAGGAAGCGCTTACCATGATTCATGAAAAAGGTATTGATGAGACTCGAGAAGAACAGGCTCGTGATGTGCTTGACATGGCTCAGCGTTACTATGATGATGCCCATCATTTCAAGGAAAAGGGCGAAATTGTCACTGCATTCGCAGCCCTGAACTACTCGCATGGATGGCTTGACTGCGGCGCCCGACTTGGGCTCTTCAAAGTGAAAGACTCAAGACTTTTCACAGTAGATGATGAATGATGGCAGCATTGCCATGCAGCTACATCTTAGTCAGTTGCTAACCGAAGAATCCGTGTTTGGTCGCTGCGCGAACATTACTTAATATTCCTGAAGTGCTATGTAATAAGTCAGCTAGACGGTAAATATGTGCCGCGCTCCGTCTGAATAATTCACAGA
>CAZXTQ010000056.1:0-9940 GCA_964643595.1 uncultured Methanosarcinales archaeon | reverse complement strand
CGATGTCATGACTTGTATGATCGAAATAATCATTGGCAAGTCCTGCAAAACCATCAATGAGCGAAACACTACACGCAATGCAGATAGCTGACAGAAGCCTCAAACTCGCAGACCTGAAGAAGCTGGCAAAGGTAGAAAAAGCTGTAGCGAAATCAAAAAAAGCATCACGATACGATATTCCCGAGGGGAAAGTAAGAATCACAAAAACGCAGTTCAAATCCGAAATAAAAGGCAAAGGCAACAAGAAACTCAACGGAGAGTGGATTGAAGTCACAGGCTATGGAGTTGATATGACCGGATACAAACTGCACGACAAAGGCAGGAAGCACACATTCGAATTCCCAAAAGGATTCGTAATATACGGACCAGTCAAAGTATTTAGCGGCAAAGGAAGGAATACAAACACAAGACTCTACTGGGGAAACCCAAGACCAATCTGGAACGATACTGGTGACGTGGCAAGTCTCCGCAAGGGAAATAAGATCATCAGCCAAGTCATGAGTGAACCAACATATTCTTTTAAACCACTTAAGTAATACTTATTCGTCCCACGCAGAACTTTCGTCTGAACTCTGTGACGACACAAATCACTTAAATATTATCTACATACTTATTTCTCACAATGCAGTATTTCACAAGCACACAGATAATGGGAAGCCCTTTACGAATACTCGATAGAGATACTAGTCCAGTATTAAATCAGGATGAACCAATAGACAACGAAACAGAAGAAATAACCCTTGAAAAAAGACTAGGAGCAGGAGGAATGGGTGAAGTATGGCTAGCTAACGTACGCTACAAAGCAGGACCTGGAAAACAAGATGATGTCGAACGAGATGCAGGAATCAAATTCATACTTGGCCTGGACCCAGATTCCAGATTAACAGAAAGATTCGTAAAAGAAGCAAAACTTATCGCAAAAGTAAATCATGAAAACATCGTTGGGTTTGAAGGCTGGAGATTCTACGAACCGAAACAGTGCTACTACATCATCATGGAATACATCGACGGAATTGATGTCGACGGTTTCATGGAACTTCACAACCTCCCTATAAATTATCCAATGTCAAGCATGCCTTACCAACTATTCAACAGAGAAGGTATGAATGCCGTGCCTGACAAGATGGCAGGCTTCATAGGATTCATGGTATCAAATGCACTTGAATACGCACACAATTTCAGGTTCAAAGACGGTTCAGTAGGCGTTATTCACAGAGATATATCTCCAGGAAACATACTGATAAAAAAAGATGAAGGCGCAGTAAAACTAAGCGACTTCGGTATCGCTGCGACAACAAGAGACCTTGAGGATGAACAGGGAATAACCGTAGGAAAGATGCCTTACATCTCTCCAGAAGGATTCATAAACCCCCCTGCAGTCGACGAGCGTTCAGACATATATTCTCTTGGAATAGTACTATATGAAATGCTTACAGGTATACGACCCAACGATACATACCAAAAATTTCCTGAAGACGCAACAGTGAACGGAATGGTAGGACACCTTGTTGATCTTTTCAACACCCCTGCAGGAGACAGACTAGTACCACCTCACAAGATAGTCAAAGGAATAGACAAAAGAATTTCAAGAATAGTGTGCAAGATGCTGGAACAAAATCCTGACTCGAGATTCGGACCTTGCGGTGGAAGAGACTGTAGAAAAAATCCAGAATTAAAAAAAGAAGGCGCAGCAGCACAGACAAGAGCTGCAATAAGAGACTTCCTTTATTCGCACGGCGTAGGGCCTACAAAAGACAGCCTGCGTGACTATATGCGAATACGCAATAATCCCAATGACCTTCCGCCCGAAGGTGTCGGAAACCTAAGATTCTTACACAGGCATTGGCTCGACAGATTCCCATGGGTGTTTAAGAAATACGAACTCACAAAACATTCAAAAAAAATGCTTGAACAAATGAAGAACCCTGCAAGGTATTAGTCCTCAGAAAAAAACACTGCCGCGGCGCTAAGTTTAACCACATTTTCTTATTTGTTTAGCTCAATTATGGCAGCACTGCCATGCGGCTACATCGTAGTCGGTTGCTAACCGAAGAATTATCACTTGGTCGCTTCGCGAACATTAGGTAATATATCTTAAGTGCAACCCACTTCGAAATGCCTGTTGGAAGACACGCACGTCGCGGCGGCGGCAGTGTTGTTGATAATATTGCAGAATTATATTATCTTGAAATCAACACAAATCCTATAAGTATTCGGAGCATGCTGGCCGCACTTCACAGTTCTTAGAATACTGCAATTCTTCTTGTTTCTTTTACACGCTACTTTGATTGCATCGTTCGCGCCTTTGAAATCATCTATGCCGCGGAAGTTGTAGAAATGGATGATAGTGCCTTTCTTGGATACTTCGAGAGCAGAGTCAAGGAAATCCTCAGCAGTCTTAGGCAGAGGCATCAGTATACGGTCGAACTTAGTCTGCGTGATTGCTTTTGCATCTTTAGCATCCGCGTTTATGAGAGTTATATTCTTTTGTTTGTTGAGCTTTACATTCTCAACACCATAATCATGACCTACAGGATTGAGCTCGATGCCAATAATCTCTTTAGCCTCAGTGTGCCTGCTAAGAACACAAGGATATGGAGCACAGCCAGAGAACATAACAAGAATAGTCTCACCAGGCTTAACCTGCTCAGCGATGCGCTTACGCTCATTAGATAACCTTGGCGAAAAATACACTTTTTCCACGTCCAGTTTAATCCGCACACCATGCTCTATGTGCACTGTCTCTTTCGTACGTGCTCCTGCAAGGTATTTCATCTTCTGAGTCCTGAATTTAGTTCCATGAATATCTGCCTTTTTGAGAACAGTGGTTATGTTCTTATGACCTTTCAGAAACGTCTCTGCTATGAACTTCTCTTTTTTCTTCAGAGCCTCGGAAATCTCAAGTATAGCTATGGTGCCTGTGACATCATAAGCCCTGCGCAAGAAGTCTGCCTCGCCCTTAGTCAGTTTCTTGTTTATTTCTGTCTTGACATCGATATTCTTCCGGACCTTAGGTAAAGATTTCACATCCTCAAACTCTGCAAATTTGAATCTTTTTTTGATTCCTGTTGCATTTGTTATAGGAAAAAATATATGTGTCTTGGTATGCTTGAACCTGTAATCCTGATTAAAAAGATAATTTTCCAGAATATATTCCTTTATCTCCTGAGCATTCTTGAGAGGAACCTTGACGCACAGCACCATAATCGCTCACACCTCAAATTACTACCAACACCACACCCGCAATCATTATTATGCAGGCCACTGCACGCTGGGCAAGATTATGATCATGAAACATTCGTCCACCTATAAGCGTCGCTACTAACGTGCTTAAACGTTTTACCGGAACTATAAGAGATATCATCGCCCCAGGAATTGCAACAGCCATATAATAGAATATATCAGCAAATATCATAAGCAAAGCAACAATGAAAATAAGATACTTGCCTTTTGTAAATGCATGCTTTATGTCCTTCATACCATTATACTTCAAGAACTGTATAGCAATGTAATGTATGGATAGAATACCGAAAGTAACGGAAAGGAAAGTGTATGGATCAACAGTCTTCAGAACAATCTTGTCTATTATAGCACACATCGCATAGAATAATATGGCTATTAGCATAAAAATAGAATACTTGTTGTTGAAAGCCTTCCAGGGACGGACAAGACTGCTGAAATGATGATCTGCCTGAAGCCAATACGCACCAAATACGAGCAGAGCAACACCGATATACTGCATCGCGCTCGGAACCTCGTGAAGTATAAAGAAACTTAGCAGGAGAAGGAAAACAGGAGTCAGGTTCGTGAGCGGAGTAACAAGAGATATCTCAAGATGCTTGAGCGCCTTTGAACCCAATATCCAACCCACTGTAAGGAAAAGTCCCTTCAGATACATCAAGAACCAAGTCATCGCAGGATAATCAAAACTCATCTTAGGAAGAAAAAAAAGACTGAAAAGAAAAGCCACACCACAAGTAGCAGTAAGATACTCTGCAGTATGCTCAAACATCAATACTTTCTTTGCAACAACCTGCCTAGTGCCAAAAAACAATGCAGACAAAAGCACGAAAATTAACCATTCCATCTTAAATAAAGTCACCTAATCCTTTTTGAGAAAGTTGGGACTGAGACTTATTAAGCTTTTCTAAAGTATCCTCGACACGCTGCTCGCTGAAATCATGTTTTTCACAAAGAACCTGCTTTACTTTTTCCTTATTAACAGATTGCCACTCGAGAGTATAATCCTTATCAACAGGCATGTCCTTGAATAGATCAAAAATCTCTTTCCAACTACAATCAAAAATATCATCCCATTTCAACTCATTGAAAATTTCGTCGAAATCATCACCCTTTTGTTTTATCAGAGCCAATGCTTTCTTAGGACCGATACCCTTTATACCACCTACATTAAAGTCAGTACCAACAAGAATCCCCAGTATTATCAATTGATCCTGCGTGATGCCTATGTGTTCAAGATTTGGTTTAAGTTCTAACATCTGAGGTTTGATAGTCTCATAAGAAAGCTTGTCTTTCTGCTTCTTCCTCTCTGAAATAGTCAAGTTCTGAATCATCCGCGGCACTCCAAAAAGAAGGCAATCATAATCCTGACTTATCTCTGCAAACACATCACCCTTCTTCACCATGAAAGCAGCCTGAGCCTCACCTTCAGATGGCGCCTGAACTACAGGGACACCTAAAGCATCAAGCAGTTCCTTTGCCTCTTCAATCATCTCTTTAGTCAGACGGGAAGTGCGCATACCAAATTTCTTCATGTTATCAGTATCACCTTCCTTCTTGGCCTGCTCGTACTGATCCTTTGCCTGAATCTTAAGACCTGCTCTCCTCTCAGACTCTGCACGCTTCAGTTCGGGAGGCGTACCATCAAAAACAAAAGCAAGCTTTATACCTGACTGCATAAGCTTAGTGGTGCGGTGAAACAAACCTGTCAGGTGAGACGTAATATTGCCGTGGCTGTCAGTCAACGGAGTTCCATCGTATTGCCTTATTGTCGCCAGAAACTGATACAGTATGTTATTACCGTCGACAACAACCTTTTTTCCGCTAAGTTCATGTATAGAAGTCTCTTTCTTCAAAACAATATCTTTGAAATTAACACCCAAACAAACACCCCTCTTTATTCTTAATCTATGCGTTTCACAAACATGTTCTTGAATTCTGAATTCAAAAGCTCCTCTGCCTTCTTGGTCATGTCACCAACCGTTAAAAGAAGTATGGGCAATTTCTTCATCTGACCATACACAAAAGTTGTGGACAAATCACCCTCATTTAGTTTTGCCTTTGATTTTGCTTTACAATAATACTTAAGATGTCCTACATTACTTGGAATCCTGATTGTGAAATCATATTCAGTACCTGTGCGGATATTCTCAAAATCAAGTATCTCAATACCTGAATCAGAGAAGAACTCGCTGACCTTCTGAAAAAACTCATCATCCTCGGGATATTCTGGAAGTTCTGGCTCAGGTTCTGGCTCAGGCTCCTTATCAATAGTGAGCTGTTCATCAGTATCAATAGCAGTTGAAAAAGATACTGCCGGCCGATAAGAGAACTCAGGAACGTGCTTCTCGTCAAGCTGAGTCATAGTGACTTCAGTTACGGGCTTTTGAGGTAGGACCCCTGATTCTTGCGGTACAACTTCAGGCTCTTTTTCGAGCTCTGGAGTCTGTGTGATATGCTCAGGTTCTGGATGTGTAATGGGTGCGGGTATGATGTCTTTGTGTTCTACATCACTAATAGTTGCCTGAATCTCCTTAGGTCTTTCGGGTACTGCCTTAGGCTGTTCAGGTCTTGCAGGCAACTCGTTATTCTTCTCCATAGCATTGATATAATCCTTTATCAGAGACTCTGCTTCCTGATCAGAAACAAGATAATATTTCCAGAACAGGTCAGAATAATTATCAGCATTGACCTCTAATGGGATTGCAAAGTCTTTTATCTCCCTCAAAGCAACACGAGTATAAGGCTCCTGATCGCGATCCCTCAATATCTTTGAATTCTTAAGAAGAGTGAATGCAGACCTATCAGGCTCTGACAGCTTCTCAGCAAACTGTTCGAGCGAGTTCTCCTGACCTTCGCAATAATATAATGGTGAACCACCCACCCTGATAGAAGATATCTTAAGCTTCTTGCTCTGGACCATCTCAGAAAGCATAGCGCTCGCGAAAAGAACGTTTGTTCTCAGTTCCTTGTTTATTTGAGAAGGCAGAAGAGGCCCCTTTTCTTGCACAATACTAAGAAGTTTATCGCGATGGTCCATAAGGACAGAATAAATGAACAAGGTATATAAAATTTGTTGTGTTTAAAAATCAAACTGCTCAGGGCCTTACCCATCTGATTTCGTAGTATGTGACGTCGCCCTCGTCGTCGACAACACCTATCAAAAGGCGCTTTTTAGTTGAGTGAGCCACACGGTTCTTTGCAGAGAATTCATACCAGGTATTTTGCTCTCCTTCATGCACGGGATAGACAATCCACTTTGCATGATCCTCACCAGGTTTGACACCCCTATCATATACACGGAAGTCAGCACCGAACTTAAGAGCAGTTTTGATGATATAACCACGATTTCGCATGTCCTTGAAGACACAGTACCTCACCCAGAAATTAGGCTCTACTTTTCTTGCTTTCTTGACAAACGTATCGAAATCAATAGGTTTCTTTTTTCCATCATTTACTGTTAGGCGACCTTTCTCAATCAAGTAAAGGGCTTCGAGTAAGCTCAACTGGACCTTACCTTCATCAATAGTGCCAAAACGAGACTGATGATAGAACTCTCTAGCTTCATCAGTAGGCTCAGTCAATACACGCTCGCGAGCAAAAACAGCAGAAACAACAACTTTAGACTTCTTTGACTTATCAACATCTGACTTGTCATCAGCCTTTGCAGCCAGTTTCACGGTCTCTGCAGGCGCCTCGGTCTTGTTCTTCCTAGGCATGTGTTTCGGAAGTATCTGGTTGTTTATAAAGGTTTGTCTGACACAACATATTTAAACAAAACAAAACCAACCAGTCAGGATGGTCGAAATAACGTTTTTAGGCACTTCATGCATGGTGCCTACCAAGGAACGGAACGTGTCAAGCATATTCCTGAAGTACAAAGGAGAAGGGATGCTGTTTGATTGCGGTGAAGGCACTCAGAGACAGATGAATATTGCAGGCATCAAGAGGACATCTGTAACAAAGATACTGATAAGTCACTGGCACGGAGACCACGTGTCTGGCATAATCGGACTGTTGCAGACCGTAGGAAACGAAGCAGAGCCGCCACACATCAAGATATTCGGTCCGCGAGAGACCAAGAAAAGAGTAGAACATATGATGCAGACCTGCATATTCGACAACAAAATAGACCTTGAAGTTCACGAACTTGAACCTAAAGGTGAAAACGTTTTAAGATTCTTTGAAACAGAAGAATATGCACTAGATTGCGCAGCACTTGACCATAAAGTGCCATGTATTGGTTTTAGCTTTGTAGAAAAAGAAAGGCTAAACATTGATACTGCCAAACAGGAAAAGCTTGGCGTGCGTGATGGACCTCATCTCAGGAAGATCAAAGCAGGACAGGATATCGAGTATAAAGGCAAGAAAATCGCTGTGGAAGATATAACATATCATGTCCCACAGAAAAAATTCACATATGTCGCAGACACAGAAGCCTGCCCTAGTGCTATTGCACTGGCTCAAGGAGCAGATATATTGGTCAGTGAAAGCGCTTTCGCGTCATCATTACAGGAGAAAGCAGAGATGCGAAAACACATGTGCGCAGCAGAAGCAGCACACATAGCAAGCCAGGCGGATGTAGGTAAATTGGTCCTAACACATTTCTCACAGCGCTACAAGACAGTAGAAGAGCTGGAAGAAGAAGCCAAGATACATTTTCCGAACACTGTTGCAGCATTTGACTTCATGAAAATGAAGATATAAACCACTTTTCTCGACGGTATAATAATTTTCAGTAACTTTTTAGTTGTTGTTTAGCTCAATTTTAGCAGCACAGCCACGCGGCTACATCGTAATCGGTTGCTAACCGAAGAATCTGCGTTCGGTCGCTGCGCGAACATTGTGTAATGTGCCTGAAGTGCAACCCTTTTGGAATTTCTTTTTGGAAGACACGCAATGCGCGGTGGCAGCACTGCCGATAACAGCTAAACAAATAAACTTTTTATTCTTGTGTGATGATAAACAATCTTTAAATAATAAAAAAAATTCTGGAATAATCAGATGACACCTCCAAGCTGGGAAAGAGAGAGAAAAAATGAAGAAGAGATCTTTGAAAATAAGGTCAGAGACATAATGTACAAGCGCAGAATAACGTATCAGGAAGCGGCAAACCTTGTTAAAAAAGGTCAACGATCAATATTTGAATTCTGAACAATACGCTTACAACTTATTATCAATTTATCACAACCTATTTATTGACATATTTCTTTTTTTATACCATGAGCATGAAGTCAAAAGGAATCAATGCAGAACGAGAATTGATACACCTGTTCTGGGGATGCGGCTGGAGCGCGTGCAGAGTAGCTGGAAGCGGTTCGACCAAGTATCCTTCTCCTGACGTCATAGCAGGCAACAATGTCCGAAAAATAGCAGTAGAATGTAAAGTCACAAAAAACGTTCGACAATACTTCACAAAAAAAGAGATAGAAGAACTTCAAAAGTTCTCTGATATCTTCGGTGCAGAACCATGGGTAGGTGTCAAGTTCAACAATGTGGACTGGTATTTCTTAACATTAGAAGATCTTGCCAGTCGCGGCTCAGCATACAGTGTGAATATACCCGAAGCAAAGATGAAGGGATTCCTTTTTAATGAGTTGGTCAAACAATGATTTTTATGGCTTGATGAAACGTACAAAACGCTTCATGAAACTCTCGTCGCGCTCAACTTTCTTGACTTCCTGTTCAACGCGCTTTAGTTCCTGCTCCTCTTTCTTAATCGCCTCTTCTTCCTTCTTGAACTCCTTTTCAATAGAATGCTCTTCCCTTCTCTGTGAAAGGAACTCTGCATTAGAGACAAAGACAAGCAGGATAGCAATGAACACAACATTCATCACAAGACCTATCAAAGCTTCCATAAAGAAAACCAGCCTTGCAGCAGTCGAAATCGGCAGAATCTCACCATACCCAGTAGTCGTGAAAGAGACCATGCTATAGTATACAAAAGAAGCAAGATGCGGATCCTTATCGATAGAGAGCTTGAAAGACTCTGGATGATCAACGTAAATATCATAATAAAGAGCGCCAAAACCAAGGACATACAAAAGAACAATCGACAAATAAATCGTTACAATAGACAGCTGCTTCCTATGCTTGAACCAATCTCTGATGTTACGTTCTATACCAAGAACCTCAGGACAAAAAATAAAAGTTATCAGTATGTAAGACGCAAAATAACTCGGAATAGAAAGTATCAGACCATAGTCTCCAGTGATTGCAGAAGGAAGAGTTATTCCTAGACCAACTATGAAAAAAGCTACAATCGAATAACGTATACCTATAACTTTCTCCCTATCCCTGATGAAAGGAACAATGAAAAAGAACATTATAGCCATGAAAGGAACCATAAGAATCTTAGCAGTCACTCCTGGTGACGCTTCAAAATAAGAAGAGTAGACCGCACCTATCTTCATAGCGAAAAGTAAGAAAATCATCAAAGGAATGAAGAAAAGAAGATTATAATTCACCAACTTAAGCAAAGATATGTCAGTCTTTGTATTCTCTAAACTCTGTTCAATATTACTTGCAGAAGGAACTTTTTTTAGCGAATCCTTGCAAGGCTTCCTCACACTACTATGCCTTACACTAACACCTCTTTTCTTTTTTGGCATGACCAGATAAATAGAATGATGATATTTAAACCTTTTTAAAGAAAACATTAATAAATCTGGTTTACAGTTGTTTGAGTATGAAGAGGTGG
>CAZXTQ010000055.1:0-10009 GCA_964643595.1 uncultured Methanosarcinales archaeon | reverse complement strand
GCACCCGCAGAATCTGCGCAACCAATAAAGACTGCCCTGCCAAAAAAAGAACGTGTGATGTTCCAGGGAATAAGCGAGCAGCTGGCACGCCTTAACATAAAGCTCGACAAAGTAGAGAAAGAAGAAGAAAAAATAGAAGATAAGATCGATGATATAGAAGAGACAGCATCTGTGAATAAAGAACAAGCAGTAACGCAAGCAATACAAACATCGAAAACCACAACACCAAGCTCTCCATTAATCCGCAGACTGATACAGAAACCGACAGCCCTGCAGAGAAGACTGCCTGAGATAGAAGACATAGACAGCAAAATAGCAAGATTGCGGAATGAAATAACACAAGACCGCATCAAGAATAAAGAACGCGAAGAAATCCTCAAGACCCTGCCTATTGAAAAAACTGAAAGAACTAAAAAACAGACTGGACTAACTAAAGAACAAACTAAAATAACCAAAGAACAAACTGAAATAACTAAACATGTAATGCAAATACCTGAAACAAAACCAGTCCTTAGACCCATAACCAAGGCAGCATTGAAACCAATACAACCTGCAAAAACGGTAACTGCAGCTAAACAAACAGTAAAATCAACAATACAAAAACCTGCAATACAAATGCAACCAACACAAACACAGATCATAAAGAGCAAGATAGGAAAAGATAATCCGCTATCAATAGCAGAACAAATACTCAAGAAAAAAATGAATAATACCAATACTAAACTCAAAAAGAAGTGAAAATATGAAAGAAAAAAAGCAGAAACTGCCCCTTAAAAACAAAATAACCGCTCAAACACACAAAAAGATTTTTATATCCGTGATAAGTAGAGGTGAACAGAAATGGTAGAAGAACATACCAAAAATAAAATGCTGATGATTGAAGGCATGCTGGTGATAGGCATCCTGATATTTGTAGCAGCATTTGCCCTGGACAAATACCTTCCAACAGCACAAGTAGCTGTAGGGTCAGAAGCACCCGGCGTGGTAGGATTTGTACCAGTAGAGATAAAAAGCCAACAGATAGAGCTGATAGCAAAAGAGCCGACAAGCTTCGTCCTGTTCTCAGACAAATCAGACATCTTCGACCTGACATCATTCAGAATATCCGGCGAAGTGATTGGAGAAGGAAGAGCAGAGATAGTGATTGACAACGGACTCGGACAGGAATTATTGATATATTCAAATGTCAAACAGAAACAAGGCAACATGATAACCGGACTTGCAGTAAGCGGAGATGAAACAACACCTCTACCAGAAGGCGCACAGATAACAGATGTTCCAACTGAAGAAGCATGGCTACGCGTGACTCCCAGCGAGTACCCTATCAAAGAAAAACCATACCAGGAACTCGGCGACAACAGACGAGCTGATTCCGGACAGTTCCAACACACCTGCGTAGATACCTGTTACATGAACATGAAGATGCAACGTGGACTATACTACACATTAAAAGTTCGCGTAGATCCTGGAACTGAAGTGGTCATCAACGAACTTAAATACATGCTCGAGGTGTGAACATGAAAGAGCTCAGAGTCGAAAGAGAACATTACGTCACAGTAATTGTGGCAGTAATAGCACTTCTAGTGATATTCGGAGGATACGCATCATTCAGCGGACTCTCAGTTCATGAAGACCCTCTAGTCATATCCATGAGCAGTGAAACATTCGCACAAGGAGACGTGTTCGACGTCAATGTTGTAGTAAGCCCTGTACAGTTCTTAGCAGATGAATCCATAATGGTATATGTTGATGGAAACCCGGTGGGAGTCATAGTTCTGAAGAAATATCTTGATTCAAATGATATCGAATACGGGAGTGATGTGAAAAATCTTGGCCAGAACAACGCAGAGATAATTACGCTCAAGAACAGAGTAGCCGTGAACCTAGCAGACTACGTCTCACTGGAGAATGTGCCTTCGGGAACCGCGCACACACTCCTTGTAGAGTTCTCAAGAGGCGATGCAACAGCACAGAAAGGATTCTGGGTGAAGTAATATTTTTGTTTTCTAACTTTTTATGATTTATAGAAAAAAATAAGTGAGCACAGAGACAAACTCGAATTAACTCTTCGAGAAGCCTCTGACTCATCTTCGATGAGCCCAGAGGGATTCGAACCCCCATCAATCGGTGTCCACAAGTAGCGATATTATCGCCGCGTCTCACCGAAGCCGACCGCTTAATATCCCCTAAGAACTCATCTTAAGAGGAAACTATCCAGGTTATGCTATGGGCCCATGTAAAATGAATGTGGATCCAGACGCCCTTTTAATATATCAATCCTTTCTTGATAAGTCGTACTTGGCGGGCAAAAACCAAATTTTGACCATATTTCATATCTTGAAATTTTAGTGTGATTATTCGATCCTATAAGCTCAAGCCACTTAAATAATGCTTTATTACCAGTAATTTGGAGTTTGTATTTTAAGCTTTCTGTTTCCTTAGGAGGATCATAGGCATACACTTTACAGTGAAAACCTAATTTTTCAGTCAAATATTTGAAACCATTTCCAAGTTCTTGCGAACAGGTCGTAAACATCAACCTAGGATAATAATTATATGTCCTTTGAAACTGAGAAGAATTTCTTATCTTCTTATCAAAAGTCAGAGATCCGTCAGTATCAAAATAACCTCTTAAGAAAGCGCAAATTATTTTTTGGTCAGCACTATTCAATATTTGTTTTGGAATTTTCACAATAGTTGTCTTTTTTCCCGAAGGAAAACCTAATTCACGAAATGTTTCGAGCATATTTGAGTCATGACAACGAAATCCGTAAGTATTGCGACTCGGGAAAAACCGCCCTTTAATCTTAAGCCTGAAAAGCCTGTTAAAAGTTGGAATAACCTGAAAATCATAGTAGTCTTTCTCTTCGACGCTACCACTTATATCAATCTCTTTTATCGGCCCTTTGTAACGAAGGTAACCATCTCCTGCATGAATCCCGGCAAGTTCTGCTAATTCAGGAGTCAAGATAATATCTTCAACCATAAGAAAATATAATCAATAAAACAATATATTGCTTATCCGAGAAAGTCCAGTGTCCAGTGCCTAGTGCCCAGCAATAAAACTACTCTTACCAGAAATAAACCAATAAAAAAATTAAAAGCTTACTTTCGACCCAGAGTTATCTCGATAGTAGATACCCTGACAGTCTTGCCTTCCTTGTTCTCGAACTCTTCAGAGTTTATCGCTATGCCTTTCACCTCGACAGTACCGTCAAGGAACCGCTTTGAAGCGACCTCTGACACGTCGACAGCACGAGATATGAACTTACCCCGCGCCTTCACTGTAACTTCCTCTGCGTTCTTAGTCGTAAACTGCATGACAACGCCTGTGACGTAGTTCATGAAAGGCTTACCACCAATAAAAATTGAGTTGTCTCCTGTCATTTTTCTCCTACCCCCGAATTACTGTATTAGCGCTATAACATCTCTCTAGGGATACACCGCTTTTTTGTAGTTATCGTTGTTTTCTCCAGCTCCCCCAAAAGTGCTGAATTTAACTATTATAAGCCCTAATTCTATATAAACATTTCGTAGAGTATCGATATTAACTGCAGGTTTATAAATTTTATAAAGAAAACGCTGATTTTCATATTTTATTCGTCATCATCTAGTGGTGACAAAACGAAAGATTTATATACTTGTTTCAATATAATCAAGGTAGAGATGTTAGTATTTATCTTATTTTCGCGTGTTGAGAGGTAGATGTAATGAGAGATGTAAGATATCCCGAAAAGCCGCACATAAACTATAGTAGCAATGGCGAGACTGAGATAGCATATAATGGTATCAAACTTCACTTCAGAACATCTGCAAAAGGCAACCCTATCTGCGAGAAAGTCGAAAAAATAGACCGCAATCTTGAAGGAAGAATAGTGACAGAATTTCTAGGTCAGACACAAGAGGATTGGAGAGACACCAATGATGACTTCAACATGAATATTCCTCGAGAAAAAGAACACCTTCTTAATCTTATCGAAGATCTTGCATACTGGTATGATGAACCTTCTTTCGCAGTGCTTGAAAAACTCCTTGACACAAAACTTCGAGGAAGTCCGCAATATCAAAGTGAAACATATCGCCTGCCACAAAACATGCCTAATCAAAAAACCGATAATATCAGAAGAAAACAGTTCAGAGATGTCTGGGCTGTTGTGTTCAGAGACAACTGTACACCTGCACAGGCAGCTCAAAAACTAGGATATAACCCTGATGAGTTCAGAGATTAAGAAAAATGACACATATAAATATCACGACCGACGCTACTCAAGACATATCTAAAGTGCTGTACGAAGTAATGGATAAAAAAGGAATTCTTGAACCTATAACTCATGCGTACCTTACAGAATTAATGGCAGATTATGTCGGTTGGACAGATGATGAATTTACCCCTTCAGTACACACAAAGAAAACAGAAGCATTCGTTCTTCAACTCGGCGACGCAAGACTTAATGCCAGCTACACACCAACATCACGATATCAACGATTCAAAGCAATAGGTGACACATTACTGGTCGCAATAGGCTACTGGCCAGAATCATTATCAACAATAAGAAGAGACATCTCCCCTGAAGTTGTCAACGCAGCGAATGAGCGGGCAATGAAAGAGGCTAAAGGCAAGTTCTGCAAAATATCAGAATTTGAAAGTGTACGACAACCTTTACTTTACTATGCTGCAGCAGGCGTATCAGCATACAAAAACGCAGCATCATATGGGTTCGCAGTATCTCGTCAAGTCCAAAAAGTGATGGATGATATGGCCTGCAGATTCAAACAACACGCAGCAGTACTTCACGAACTAAGAAACGAATTCTCCGACGTACCACTCCAAAAAATAGAAGTCATACTAGAACTTGCAGAGCTACTAGGTGATGAGACTGTAATGAAAAGATTCCTATTATCTTTACAAAATCCAGAAATAGTGCATTAAAAATAATAGAAAATAATTTAAAAAATAAAAAATTCAAAAAAATAAAAAATTCTATTTTATCTTATCATGCGTTTTCTGCTTAACAGCTTATGGGAAGTTCAACTTGTAGCAGTTCTCCTGCATAGCACCTAGGACAACATCACTTCTCCTGTCAATCTCGTCACAGGCACGAGTATCGCTTGTCTCCCGGACATAACCCTGTATGCAGTAAGCATGCTGAAGTCTTGTCCCTGCAGAACCATGAGAAGATACAAAATCTGCACACACCAAATAATCATCCCGTGAAGCAGCGACAGAACCCATACACTCGAACCTCTGCTTGTCATGGGTCACCTGCCAGCATGGCTCGACATCATTCTCATTCACTGCCAATCTTGTAAGACAGTCTGCACGGCTGTACATCTCAGTTATTTCAAGACAATTATCTATCTTGACAATCATGCTGTCAGCCACACCGAAACTGGCCACACATTCACCTTTAAGCTTGCCTGCCTTATCGCAATAGTTCCTGTCACCAGATATCTTTGCAAAGCTCATGAAACACTCTTCGTCACTGCCGCAGGCAGAATCAGCATCAAGCTCCTCAAAAAAATAAAACACATCATGCTTCATACCATCATCAGTCTCGTCGATATCTGCAGTAACTGTCTCAGTCCTTCCACCAATAAGAAGAGAATAAGTTGCAGTATCTTCGTCAACACCGGTAAGAGTTATACCGTCGATACCAAGTTTTGCATCGACTTTCCTTGCAAGGAAATTGAACTCAGGACCTGAAAAACGCTTGCTGAAATCATCAACAAAAAGGTTGCGAAGAGCGTTGTAGCTCTTCCTGTTCCAAGTCTCTGCAAAAGTCTCTGCAAAAAGCTCGTACTCATCCGGACCTTCAGATTCGGTCTCAGGTTCAGGTTCTGTCGAAACTATCTCGGGCTCTTCCTCAGTCTCTTCCCAAGTGTCACAAATCTGGTTGTTATCCGCGTCCAGACAGCAACTATTGCCTATCATAACATTAGGTGGCGAGCACACCATCTTCTGATCACAACCTGCAAGCATAAGAGATAGCACAGATAATACCAACAAAGAAATGATTATCATAAAAATAGACATACTTTTCTTAACACGCCTCATATCTAACACCCCCGAAACAAAAACAAGTTATAAAAAAGTATTTGTTTAGCTCAATAATGGCAGTACTGCCACGCGGCTACACCATCATCGGTTGCTAACAGACGAATCTGCGTTCGGTCGCTGCGCGAACACAGCGTGAAATGCCAACGTGCAACCCACTTTGAAATGCTTGTTGGAAGACACGCACGTCGCGGAGGCAGCACAGCCAAAAACAGCTAAACAAATATAAAAAATAAAAAACATCAAAGATTTATTCTTCAACCGTTATCACGCCCTGGACTGTAGGACGTGCTGTCGAGAACCACTTTATCTCTCCTGGTTCCATGAAGGTATAGCTCCAACTCTCACCCTGAAGTATAGGTTCTGGTTTGATACCCATACCTGGCTGGCCTTTCCAGCCGATTATGTGCTGAAGATTGTCATTGACATTTCTCCACTCGACTGTCGTGCCGACCTTGATGGTCATCTCCTCAGGATAAGCCTTTAGGTCTTTCAGAGAGACAACACGATAAGTCTCAGCAGTAAGTTCGCTGTTGTCATCACTGTCATCTCCTGCATCCTCTGAATCATCAACAGAATCTTCTGCATCCTCTCCAGAATCAGGATTAACCTCTTTCTCGGTCACATCAGGACCTGCATCCTGAACACCTTCATCAGGCAGTTCTGGTTCCTCAACCTCTTCCACCGGCTCGGGTTCTGCAGCAGGTTCTGGCTGCTCAACCTCATCAGCAGGAACAGGTTCTGGCGCAGTATCTTTACCACAACCAGCAACCGCCAACATCACGGAAAGCAAAGCAATAACCCATAAAATATTGCTATTTTTCATGTCAGTGTTGATGCTAGGGGGATTTATATAGTTTACGCAAAGCAGAGCTTCCAAAATAACAAGTAAGTTCTATCAATAGAAGCACAACCACGCAGCTATCGAATATCTGATGAAACATCTTATCGTGCTAACTCTCTTCGACCACGTATTGTATTTGTTTAACTCAATAATGGCAGTACTGCCACGCGGCTACACCATAATCGGTTGCTAACCGAAGAATTAGCATTTGATCTCTGCGCGAACATTAATTAATATTCCTGAAGTGCAACCCATTTTGAAATGCCTGTTGGAAGACACGCACGTCGCGGCGGCAGCACAGCCAAAAACAGCTAAACAAATACCATGTATTTATTCAGAAGCACTGCTATGTAGTTGTGCGACCAGTGGAGATGTATCTGTACTACAAGCAGCTATTGAGAAAAATTACCATCAAAACCTTGTCTTAAGATACTGATCAACCATGTCTTCAACATATATTTTTTCGATATTCATATCAAGAAAGTCTGAAACAAAAGACTTTATTGATTTATTAAATGATTTATGAAATACCTGAGTTCTCAGATCCTGACGGACAAACAGGCCCAACTCCTGACCCGTAAAAACATGTTCATACAAAAAGATGCCTGCATCCAGAACAACCCGGAGAGACTGTACTTCATTCCTATGGACTGGAACAGAATAATAAGCTCTGCAAATATTGAACTCAGGCAGAGTAGATAGATTATCAAGCCCTGTCTTCCTGAAAACATACTGCCGCACAGATTTAGGTATCTTCAGATTACCCTGACCGGTAACCTTCTTGAGCCTGGATCCTGAAAGATCAAGCTTCACACTAGGCTCCCAGAAATAAGACCTTGCAACACACTCCACAGTCTCAGGCTTTACGATAGGAACATCCGCGCTCAAAGAGGAAACAATTTCATCAAGAGAAAAATACTTGACCAAAACACGATTATAATCATCACTAAAAAAGAAAGTAGGTTCGTCAGTCCTTGCAGAGATAGGCTTCTTGAGTTCGGCAGTATATAGCGCAAGCACACCATCAGGACCTGCAGAAACAACACCTAAAGGAACAACAGTCCTATTCACAAGAGAATTCCTCCTTTCAAAACCTTCTTCAGCACATTCTCTCACCAATCCCTTGAGAAGAGACGTGTCAATCTCAGAGAACCTAGACTTAGTCGACAGGCGTATGTAACCACCTCCCATCTTGAAAGTATCTCCTTCTTTAAGCTGGTCACTTATAGGAATAGACCTTCCAAGAAGAGTATGCCAAGTATTGTTTATATATCTGTTAATAATAATGCTGGGCCGTATTATCCTGATATTAGTACCCTGAACAGAACGCTCAGACCTCTGAGTATCAATTTTTTCTGTATTAAAATAATCATGCAGAACCTGGAGAATTTCAGGAGATACAGGTCTAAGCGCTACTTCTTCTATGCTGCCTCCTGAAAAGACATGTTCAAAAAGCGAATCAATATGAATATCCATCATTACCTTCCATCATTACCTCTGTAAAATAACCGAAATGATTAGTATATTATTCCGATCATGACACCATGAATCTGGTCAAAGCGAATCTTCTCAGGATCCTGTGTAGGATTATTGTCACCTTTCACAATATAATATATACCCTTCGAGTCAGTGTTCTTTGATATTACCCTATGAACTATGAGTCCATCTGTCAAACTTGACCTGTAAGATATTATATCACCCACATTGATATCATTTGACGATTTTGGTTTCAATTCTATAGAATTAGCAGTCTCATCAAAGAATGGATCCATAGAGTTAGTATCAGTGAATGAAGCCCAGTTGGCACCGGATATATCAAGAACAACTCTATCATCATATACATGTATCTGGCTTTCTGTTATATGATCTGAAGGAGATAATCTTTCAGGGCTGGAAAGAAAAGGTACAATACCGAAAGAAAGTGGCTTTTCAGCGTCATAGTAGACAAACTGAGTTAGAAGAGTGTTTAACAGCCACCCAAGGCTAAATACAGTCAATAATACTAAAAAAAGCCTTATTTTCCTCAAAATATATACCCCCAACAGTGGAAAACCCCTTGTTTTCCCAATTATTTACTACGGTAAAGTGGTTCTTGTATTTAAATGTTTTTCGTTTATTTGGTTGTCAGGTGTTGATGACAGCAAATGTTTAAATATGGGCTTTCAGGGCTCTAAAGGGTCACGGAGCTGAACAAATGGCAATAACAACAGCATGGATGGTCAACGCAAACGCGAAAGGCAACAAAGGTAAAAGAGCAGTCAACAAAGAACGACGCGCACTCGAAAATGAGATGCGAGTCCTTCATGATTCGCAAGTCGATGTAACTTCACGGCCAGAGCAAGTAAGAATACTATGTGATGATTATATAGATGCAAAGATACAAATAATCGGTCTATCTGGCGGAGACGGAACAGTACAGAAATTCCTCACAGAAAACTTCAAACAACTATATCGAAAGTTCGGCAAAGGCAACACACCTATTGAATTCGCACATATGATGAATGCTATGGCAATCGATACAAATTCTGATCTTACATTACCCGCAGCATACCACAGAAAAAAAGGAACACTAAATTTTTACGCAGACACACTCGGCATGAACGCAAGCATAGACACAATAATCGAAAACATATCAAACGCAGAGACCTGGCAAGGAAACATGGGAACGCGTATATTCAGAAGAGTGTATGTTCCAATCCTCATGTTATATGACAAAGACGACCCGGGCGATCTTGAACACGTAGAACTGATGGGACTGTATGCTGACGGGTTAATCTACAATTTCTTTGATGAATATTATAAACCACAAAAAAAAGGAAAAGACTCAAACATACTAACAGCAGCACACGTCGTTGCCAGATCAGCAGCATCAGTCGCTCTTGAAAAACTGCTGCCTCGCGATAGCACTTTTGGACAGATCTTACCTGAAAGATACGTCGACAAGATATTACAGGATATTCAAGGCGAAGTCATCGCAGATGGTTACCTCATCATACCAAAAGAAAAAGTAAGAAAAGCAATGGCGCTCGGAATACTTAATGCAAGCCTATACGGACTCAAACCATTCTACCGCATGCCAAGAACAGAACAGGAATTCAGGAATAAGGGAC
>CAZXTQ010000054.1:0-10069 GCA_964643595.1 uncultured Methanosarcinales archaeon | reverse complement strand
GTACATCTCCTATCGCGCCAAGCCTGTCTTCATTGGTCTTGGTCTGATCGTTGTGTACGAATATGTTCTTGGTGCACGGGAATTCTTTCCTCCATTCTAAAAAATTTGTGTAGAACTTATCATTTGTGACTATGTGAATCTCGTCAAGGTTTTCCATCTCTTCCAGTTTGTGGATAATATGCTCAACCATCTTTTTTTTTCCGACTTCGATGAGCGGCTTCGGAGTGTTAAGTGTAAGAGGATACAACCTGGTTGCGTAACCTGCCGCAAGTATTATTGCTTTCATTTTCTCACCACCTTCTTGACTTTTTCGTATAGATGTTCATCATTTTTTATGACTTCATCGATAAGGTCTTCGACTTTGACGAAACGGCGTTTCACATATGTACACATTCGACCATCTTCGATAAATGTCTTGCGGTATTTTGTCTTGAAGTTTTCGACACGTTCTTTTTCGCTTAACGGGGGACCTACCCATTTCTTTATCTTCATGAGCTCTTCAGGGGACACTATATACCAAAACATTGCTTTCTTTTTCTTATTCCATTTCCAACCACCGGATACCACTTCAAAATCATAGAACTTGAGCTGGTTCCGTATTTGCTGGAATGCTTTTAGCAATTTAGAGCCAACAACATCTTCTTTGCCAGAGAACGCATCAACATCGAGTAATACAAGTTTGTTCTTGCCTGCTTCAGCGTTAAGGTCAGCGTCTGTCTTTTCTGTGATAACAAAAAAACCAGGCTCAGGCTTTTTCAGGAATTCTGCTGCTGCTTTCTTGAAAACTTCGAGCTTATCATATGAAAGTGCCGCTGCAGCATTCCGTTCAGGCAATACAGGATCTATTATTACTATAGGACCTTCTATCTTTGAGCTGTTTAGTTTCTTTAGCGCGTCGCGCTTGTAGTGTTTTTCAGGGTCAACTACCGTCTTGTCTTTCCATTTCTGTGATTCTCGCAGAAGATTTATGAATCCTCCATAATATATGACCAATATGTCAAGCACATGCCCTGAGAATCCTTTAATGTATGATTCTGCGCCGTAAACATGTGCTGCTTTGCAGAACTGTTTGGCGAGTCTTATATCATCATTAAATCCAGGATGTTTCTTTACCCAATCCACATGTAATGGACTCATATCTGTAACGTTGACTGCTTCTGCAGGATCTTTTATGTCGAGCACAGGCACTATCTCGTAATTTATCCCATTCTTAATGTGGTAGTAGTCTCTGCTGCCATGCACTAGTTTCGGCTTAAATGGTTTAAGCGCCTTAGCCAATTCTTTTGTCAGATCTTTGTCCTTATACGATTTCCCGAATCTTACGAATACATCGCAATCATGATCTCCTGCAAGGTATGTGTCTTTGGCTATCGATCCGCCGAGAACTGCTCTGGCAACTACTTTCTTTTTCTTGAGCTCAGAATTGAGTTTTTTGAGAAATGCATCTACGTCTTTCAGTAGTTTCTTGTCTGTTGGTTTTATCTGCTTCAGAACGCTGTTTAGCATCTCGTCAATTATCACTTTCGTACCCATACTGCCGTCTATAAATCAGCGTTTTATAAAGCTTATGATTAAACACCTATGTCAAGAAGCCTTTATGCCTTATTACTGACGACTAGCAGCGTTTTAATTGAGCTTCAATTGAGCTTCAATTGATTATGTTGTTTAGAGCATATATAATTCCAGAATAGAAACTAAAAAAATGATTAAGACACCAATCATCTCAGAATGCAATGGAAGCATACGCCTCTGGCTGATCGCCGATGTCCTGATAGATTTCAGGTTTTCGCGCATATGCCAACGGCAATGGGACTACATCATCTCTTGTCTTTGGTCTTTTTTTTGCAAGATCCCAGCGCATCTGTCTTCCTGCGCTGTTATATACTCTATCGCCACAGTAGTAGAGGTTCAATTCCCCGCCTTCGCCCAATGTCAGGATAGCAAATTCGTCGCCGAATTCGTGTGAAGCATAAAGAGCACTCCGCATCCTTAGTCCGACAGGAGGCTCAGTTTTAAGATTAAAACCCATAAACTCACCTATGTTGGCTTCAATACCAAATTCTTTTTTATATGCGGGCATGTAAAAAGGAAGTCCGATTCCTGCGTGCGTAATCTGTCCTGAAGTGTCGACCAATACTGCACCATCAATCTCGCGTTTTTCGTTGACAACTCCTGCTATATCGTGATCGTATATACTGTGAGGTCTTCCATTATAGGGAACAGTATCTTCAAGATATTCTTCTAATCGTGATATTTCTTGGCTTTCACTGACTACAAATGTAACTCCGTGTCCATTAGGTTCTTGACCGACTTGTTCAAGTAAGTCGTATGTCCTGCATATGTTCCTGTAGAATTCACTGTCTGTTAGCACAAATTCTGCCACTACGTTTCTGAAATTTTCTGCCTCTGTCGTCGTCATCACTTACACCTCAAATTTGTTTGAGTTTCGCAGACTCGTTTTCTGCGCGTAAATATTATTTTATCAACCCTTTTCAAAAATAAAGCTTTAATCAGCCTTTTTCAATGACTAAAAAACATTTTTTGGAGTTTTAAAAACAATTTAAACACTTAAATAGTCATTTTAAGTTATTTCACCTATTAAAATAACCATATTAGAACTGATATTTAAAACTTCTCTTTTAGAGACTAAAAATAAGTCAAAAACAGCATCAAAAGACTCCCTGAAAGAGAAATATCGCACCACACACAAATACATACAAAAGATTAATAAGAGATGACAATCTTCCAAAGTCATCAAGGGAGCTTCTGGAGTACAATATTCAAACATACTAAACCACACAAAAAACAAAACATTTAAATATAACCTCTCAATTGTTACTACTATATTGAGGTAAAAAACTACAAAATGGCGCCAGTAGATAAGATAAAAAGACTGATTGCTAAGATAAAAGCTCAAAACACCAGGCTTCAAGTCCTAAATGAGCTGATCGAAATAGAAACTTCTACTAAAGATATGTATCAGATGCTCAAGGAGATGCTTCTGCTTACAGTAAAAGCAATCGGCGTTGAATATGGTTTCATAATCCTATACAACAAAGACAATGTTAATCCTTTTGAATATGGCGCAACAAACAATTCTGAACAATTCTCTGACAAGAATCTTGTAAGAGATATCAGCGATAACATAATCAAGACAAGAAAACCAGTCATAATAAACGACACAAGATTGCATAAAAGACTCAGACGCTGCAAAATAAAAAACATAATCGCTCTGCCACTCATGTTCGGAAAAAACCCTGTCGGTGTTTTCTTGATAATGAACAAGAACAAGCTATTGTTCAAGAAGCGCGACCTTATCCTATTCAAGATGATCTGCCAATTCACTGCTAACTCTATCGAGCACGCTAAAGATTATAATGATCTTGAAGACAAGAACAAGGAGCTTAGCACAATCTATGCTATCGACAGGATCCGTGATACTATCAAGGATTTCAATACTATGATGGAAGCAGTACTTCAAGAACTTACTCACGTAATTGATGCAAAACTTGCGTTCTTCCTTCTTTACAACAAAAAAACAAACAAGACAGAGCTAAAAATATCTGGTCAGCTGAAATCCAGCACTTTTGTACACAATAATGCTAATTACATTTACGAAATATCACGTTCAACTCTCAATCACGGAGAGCTTATAGCATTCGACGATGTCTGCAAGGACATAAAGTCAGCTATATGCACACCTATTGTAGTCAGCGACGACACAATGGGAGTTTTCGGAGTCATCAATGCAAACTCTGCAAGTGGTTTCACTAAGGTGGACAAGAACCTCCTAAACGCGATAGCCAAACAGTCTGATTCTGCTGTGTTCGAGGACATGGAAAAAAATGAATTAAAGACTGCTTTCAGTCGTTATGTAAGCCCTGATGTCATCGACGAAATCCTTTCCGATCCTGAGAAGAACTACCTGAAGACCGACAAGAGAGAGATCAGCGTCTTGTTCTCCGACATAAGAGGATTTACTTCAATGTCCGAAAAGATGAAACCTGAACAAGTAGTCGAGATACTTAATGAGCATTTTGAGGTAATGTCAGAAATCATCCTTAAAAACAGGGGAACTCTTGACAAGTTTGTCGGCGATGAGATAATGGCGCTTTTCGGAGCTCCTATCTACAGTGAATCCCACGCACTCAAAGCGATAAAGACTGGCCTTGAAATGCAGGAAGCTCAGGCAGAGCTTGCCAAGAAATGGAAAAAGAAATTCGGCCAGGATGTTCAAATAGGTATAGGTATCAATACAGGTCCTATGATTGTTGGTAACATCGGCTGTTCCAAGCGTACTGATTATACTGTTATCGGTGACAGCGTCAACACAGCTGCAAGGCTCTGTGGTGCTGCTAAACCTGGTGAAGTCCTGATAACAGAGAACACCCGTGCTGAAGTCAAGAAACTCATAGAAGTGAAAGAGAAGGAGCCTCTCACAGCAAAAGGAAAATCCAAACCACTAAGCATCTACAACGTGACTGGATTGGTCAAACAGTAATCACATAATATTATATAGAATTTTTTTCTTAGTTCTTAAATTTATTAAAACACTATTACAAGCACTATTCCTGCTACAAACATCATGCTTCCCAGCCCTAACAGACCATAGCTTATCTGTTCGTCTTGAGGAAGTCCGCCCCACCATACCGGTGCGTTTTTCATAACAGGACCTATGTTCTTGAAGAAGTATGGCAGTTTCTTGCCGAAGAAATCTTGAAAAAATAACTGCACTGAACGCAGGTACAGTTTAAAATCAAATCCGGGTTTCTGTTGTCCTGGCACTCCCTTCATCTTAGGTGCTGTTCCAGTTGCAGGCGTAGAATTCTGAGCTCTATCTTTTCCTGGAAGTCCCTGCATAGCTTTAGGATGTACAAAAATCAATCCTTTTATCTTATTTAGTATATTGTCCAATCCTGACATTTTTCACTCTCTTTCAAAAATTTATCGAGCAGCTTAGTAACTCAATCCATAAGGATTAAAGTCGGTTTTGCATTTATTAATTTTTCTTTTCTTCAGCTCACGTTCAAGCCAGTTTATCCATATTCTCTTGATTTCTTTCGGATCAAGAATGCCTTTTGATTCTTTGACCTCTTCAGATATTAGGTGGAATTTGTCGTTGCATTTTATGACAAATGGTGCTTCAAGCAGGTCATCATCACCGAGCTCTGTTGACTTCTGGACGAGAATCTCTTTAATCTCTCCACGGAGTACTACATTTTCCCAGACAGCATCCCAATTTCCTGCAAAATCAGGTATGTTTGCCGCGATAGCTTTAAGTATATCTGAATCTCCGTCAAGCAGTGCGTCTGTCGGTTCTATTGTGTCGGTCTTAGGGTCATATTTCATAAGGTCTACGAATCCGTTCTCAAGCATAGGGTCTTCCTGCCAGGTTTTCCTTATCTCTGTTATCGATGTTATCCGACGAACCCTGTGCAAACCATCTGCTGATTTAATTGGATTTGCAATTATGACTATGTCTGTTGCTTTGAAGCTTGTCTTCGGAATTCCTATGTCATTGACGACTCGATCGAACAATCCAAAAGGGCTGTCCGCATGGATGGTTCCTGCAACTACATTTGCTGCTGCTCCAACTCGCATTGCTTCATACAATGCTTTTGCCTCGCCTGAACGTACCTCTCCGACGATAAGTGATGAATCTCCAAGACGGAGCGTGCTTCGGATGCCATCCTCTGCACTCATCTCACTGCTGCCTTTTGCAAGTGCCGAAGCCACTTTCATAGGTTGTACATTGAAACCTAACCGCCTCATGGATTTTGTCGGAAGCTCTAATGTATCCTCTACTGTAATTATTCGATATCGACGCATTATCTCGATAAGCAACGACGAAAGGAATGCTGATTTTCCGCTCGATCTTGTTCCGCACACCATCATCGAACGGGTTCCGTCGACAAAAAAGCTGAGCAGACCTGCACATAAAGGGTCTATCATCTTGTATTTTATGAAAAGAGGGAGTGTCCAGGGTTTGTCTCTGTGACGTCTGAAAGAGAATGCCAGACCGCTTGGATCAAGAGGTTCTGTTATTGTTGATACTCTGACAGATGCGCCTGGTAATTCAAGCTCAGTATCCAGTATTACGTTGGCTTCGTCCAGCGGTCTTCCGGATACCATTCTCAGTTTTGTTGCCCAACTCTCTGCTTCTGTCTTTGTTGGTATTATATTTGTTACGCAGTCGGAAAAGTCTGCGTGAACTATGAATATCGGAAGCCTTCCCTGTGGACTGTTTACCGATATATCCTGTATTTTGTCATCCTGAAGAAGAACTTCGATGAGTCCAAATCCTATAGTGTACCTGACCAGTATTTTTGAGAGCTGATCTATGGCATTATCAGTCATCTTTACATTCTTATATGATACAAGTTCTGCAATCAAATCTCTGCCAACATTGATGAATACGTCTCGCATCCTTTCAGGATCTGTGAATTCCTGTTTTGTCGGCTTGTGTTCTGCCATTATGTTTCTTGCCAGGTCAAGTATCTCGTATTCCTCTTCTGATAGCTTGAATTCTGGAGGAGTCATATGATAGATGTATTGTACTGATTCAGGAAGCTTAAACACTGTTATCTCTGTGTCTTCACCTATCGTGTAGCTGGCAATCTCTTCTCCTTCTGGAGGATAGTTTGCCATAAGTTTTGTCCACATGAAATCTGGCTTTATGATTGGGTGAAAGAAGTTCATGTATATGTCGCGGTCACCTATTTTGTATCCTGATAAAAAAGGTTTCGCTATTGTTATTAGTTTAGTCTTATCGAGAAGTTCGAATATGTAGGACAATACCTGTATGTAATGATCTATTCCTGGCTTGAGTTTCTGGTCGACTATCTTTAATAGAGCTATCCTTTCTTCTCGCAGGGTTCGCTTGAGCTCTACGTATGCTCCGATAGGATCTGACCTGAATTTCTGGAACACGAGTTTCTGTATTTCAGTGTACCATCTGTTTGCAAACTGTTTCGAAGCATCATCTACCTGTAGTGCGTTCAGTGTGAAAAGTTCTTTTTGTCTTGAGAATTTATCATATACAAGAGCTATCTCTTTGATAAGCTCTGTCTGGTTGTAGTCGTATTCATATTCTCTTTTCTGTGTGAATATTATCTTTGTTACATTCTTTGATTCTATCAGGTTGTCACATGTTCTTCCCATGACTGTTGGATTGTTTTCTATAGAAGGTACCATGGGCGCGCCTTCGTAGTTGACGCGCATAACATTATCTTCTCCTTCTCTGGTTACTTCATAACCGTAGATAGGCAATTTTGTGCCATCAAATAGTCCCATGTGTTCACCGTTTTTTTATGAGTTTCAATTGAATTTCAATCAATTTTCAATCGAACGTTTAATATACCACTATTACATGCTAACATAAGATTATAATATAAATACCCGTATTCATTAACTTATATGGTTTTATAAACATTGTGTTATCATTATTAAAACAATCTTAACAATCAAAACAAAAAAGAGTGATTTGATATGGCCGACCCTAATAAACCACCTGGCATGCCTGGAAGTAGTGGTGCTGCTCCTCCACCTCCAAAAAAAAGCGGAGGATTATTTGCGCCTAAACCTAAACAAGGTACTGATCTTACAAAATCTGTTTCTGATCTTGCTGGTGAACTTAACAACATAAGCAGGCGTTTGATGATACTTGAAGAGCGTTATTCTAGTCTTCGTAAAAAAACTCAGGTTACGGACCAAAACATGTTGAACGGAAATAAGAAATTCATGACAGAAGTACAGACTGCACATTCCGATCTTGATGATTTCAAAAAACGTCTTGATGATATGGTTGATAAGATGAAGATAATTATTCGCGAACTTAAAGAATGCGCAAAAAGAGAAGATGTTGATGTGCTGAATAAATACATCAACCTGTGGGAACCTTTAAACTTTGTTACTAGAGACAGTGTTGATAAGATGGTTAATGATCAGGTAGAATCTCAGTTCAAGGATCTTAACATCCGTCTTCAGCAGGAAGATTACATCAAGGAACAGATCCATCTTGCTTTCAAGGATATGCAAAAGCAGTGAGTATTGAATTCTGGGCTGATTCAAATATTATGACTCAATCACTTGATAGGAATATCCCTAGAGTCAAAAGGATTGCTGCGATGATATATACTATCTGGTCGATTAGCGGAGGATAAGAGGGTATGGTGAAAGTAAGCGCGCCTAATTGATACAGGCTCGGAGTGACTGAAAGTATTATGATTATTATTCCTGCGATTATAGATACCCATCTCAATGAACCTTCTTCTTTGACCCCTTCCATGATTAGGCTTCTGGCCGTGAACACGACGACTACCGCCACTACATATTTGATTATTCCTGCTTCTCCGAATGTAAATCCTATTACTTCAAGAGAAAAAAGCAAGGGTATTAGTCCTAAAACCAAAAGGAATAATGCATGTACTGCATATCTTATCTTTTTAGGTAATGCAAAAGTGCCTACAAGAATTATTAGTATTACAATGGTTACAATGTTTGTTATGAAACTTTCGGATACCATTTAAAACACCGAAAATTTCATTCAGTCCTCTTTGATTGCGCTTGGACTTGCTCCGCCATGCCATGTGAATCTTGGACGCACCCGTATCATCATTATCTTCTCATTAAGATCATCAAACACTACTGCGGTTCCTTTTACTGTCGGGAGTTCGTTCATTGCTCTTTCGATTCCGTGCTCCATATAGCTCTGCGCCAGAAGTCCTAGTGCCTGGACATCCAACCTTGCAGTTATCCTGTGAGAAAGCACAGTATCACTTTGCGTCATGACGTCTGTGTGTATCTTTCCTGGTTGTTGTGTTGCGACGATAAGGCAGATTCCTGGCTGTCTTCCTTCTCTCATTATTATCTTTAGAGGTTCTGTAGCTGCATTCGCGTCAGCCTCATCTTTAGGTAGGAATTCGTGCGCTTCGTCTATAACTAACCATACCAGCGGCATGTCCTGTTTCTGTGCTTCTTCAGCAGACTTCTCTTCGAAGTATTGTTCAAGATACTTTATGTCAGAAAGCTCTTCTTCTTTACGGGAAGACATTCTAGAAATAAACAAGTGTCGCGAAACAATACCTACAACAAGGGCTTTTACATCCCACCCTCCGGGCATTGTTGCATAACAGGACACATCAAGTACGGTTATCTGTCCGCCTTTGGCAAGATCTCCTATTGGAGTACCTTTCTCTGAGAATACTCCCCAGCCTTCTGCTGTCTGAAGCATGTTCCTTATTGCTGACTTAACAAGCGCATCAGTTTCCTTGTCTGCTGCAACGTAATCAAGCATGTCTTTCATGAAAAACTTATCTTTCTTTTCAGATAGTTCTTCTACTATCTTCTGAAGATAAAGTCCGTTAGCTGAATATTTGTCCTGCTTGAATGCAACGCACCAGTCTTCTCCTGTTATCATGTGCGGCTCTAATGAGAATGGTACGTCTGTGCGTATTCCTTTTTTCTTGTATTCATGATAGAATTTTTCTGGTGTGAATATCTTCAAGTCGACAGGAGAAGGCTTCAGACCATAAGGCTCGAGAAGTTCTTTCTCTTTCTTGTTTGCGTGTCCCATAGTCCAGTAAATTCCCATGGTGTCGAGAAGTATTATACTGAGATTTTGTTTTACAGAGTCTTCTATCATTGATAGACCTTCTGCAATGACCCCCATAGTATATGATTTTCCGCCGCCTCGTTTTCCGCATATGAGCATGACGTGCGCACCTGATACATCCATGTATACATCTCTATCAAGGAATAGCCTGTCAAGTTTCTCTACATATTCTTTTCCTAGAAGTATTGCTCCTTTTGTACCGAACTTCTTGACATCTGAAAGACTTCTGCCTATAACGACAGGCATCTTTTCCTCTTCAACAACCTCTTTTTTCTGTGCTGACATGTTCGACCTCTTTTTTATCATACTTTGTGATTGCATTATTTAAACTTTTTCCGAGTTATTATGTAATAAGTCCACAGCATAAAGTGAATATATGCCCCGGCATAGCCATGAAATAGTTGCTTGCAAATATTTAAGGGCACCAAAGACTCTAGCGAAGTGAGTCTTTGCGTG
>CAZXTQ010000053.1:0-10319 GCA_964643595.1 uncultured Methanosarcinales archaeon | reverse complement strand
TCTGAATGAACCACCCAATGACTGCGCTAGGCGGCACATATTCACTTTATGCGGCGGACTTATTACCTATGCTCAGAAACCTTTTATACTCCCCATAGCGGGTTAGTCTTTCTTTTTAAAAGTGCAATCTCTTTCATTACTTCAATATCTTCCTGTTTGAGAAGTTTCTTGAACTCTTTCAACTTGCGGAAATCATGTTCAGAAATGCCTGAATAAAGGATATCATTCTCATTTATTTGCCTGCCAACAGTGATGTTCGGCAGAGAGATCGCAACCTGTTTGCCAGCACTTACTTTTGAAAGAGAGTCTTTCTCGTGCTGAATAGATTTCACGCTTGCAATATCCTTACCATCTTTCATTATGACTGCACCGACTTTAATCTCTCCGATAAGAACATCCACACCCACAATAGCAGGATTAGACTGGCGGAAAACATAGTTAGGCATTATCTTCATCTTACATGGTTTGGTCAGACCATCCAGTTCTTTAGCTTCCATCCGTTTCTTTTCGTCATCTATCCACTTCTCAAAATTATCGATCAACTCATAGATTATCTCACTACTGATTATCTTGATATTATTGTTCTTAGCAAAGCTCAATATCTCTTCACTAACAACAGTATTGAAATTCAGGATGACTGCATTAAGAGGATTTTTCTCAAGACTGGATTCTGCCTCGGTAACATCTTTTTTTGATATTTCACCGACAATAGCTTTTCTTATGGTGTGGCCTTTGGACTTTAGCATACCTGTAATCGCTTCGAGTGAACCGATAGTGTCCGCCTTTATCACGATACCTTCCTTGTCAGTCTCGACAATTGCTTCTTCTACTTCGGCCTGGATGTCTGCCTTCACTTGCTCTAGCGTATCAGTTGTTGCACTGCGGATAGGCATGCCTGCAATGACTGCATCCATTTCAGGAGCAGATATCTTAACACCTGTCGCGGCAACTGCTTCTTTCACTCCTCTGAACTTCGCTTTCTTGTCACGCATCTCAGCAAGAGGCATCGGCTGAAGAAGTGCCCTGACTTTTGTGACGATAGGCTCACCAATACTTCCTATGACTATAGTATCATTAACCCTGATAGTTCCATCATAAATTATCACGTCGAGAGTCTTACCCAAACCTTTTTCTTCTTTTACTTCCAGAATAGTTCCTTTTGCAGGGCCTTTGGTGTTACATTCCAAACATTTTTCAAGATAACGCTGAGCAAGACCTGTCACCACCATAAGAAGTTCTGGGATGCCTTCACCAGTCATTGCTGATACAGGAACTATCGCAATCTCTTTAGTGAAATCCCCCACCCTGTCGAAACGCTCAGATGGGAAACCATACTCATGAAGCTTACCGACAATTTCGTACATTTTGGTCTCTACAGCAGTTTGTACTTTAGGATCCTGCTTGCTGATGTTCTGCAGCATAGATATGTTTGCCTTTTTCCATCCATTGATCATGTCAACCTTGTTTGCAGCGACAACAAAAGGAGTCTTGTAATTCTTAAGAATCTCAATGCATTCAATTGTCTGTGGTTTGAAACCATCATTTATGTCAACAACAAGGATTGCAATATCTGCTAAGTTACCTCCACGTTTTCTTAAGCTTGTAAACGCAGCGTGACCTGGAGTGTCAATAAAAAGAAGACCTGGAATCGTGAAGTTCATTCCTAAAGCTTTAAGCAGATGACCTGCTTTTTTTTCAATCGTTTCCAAGGGAATGATTGATGCTCCGATTGCTTGGGTGATTCCTCCTGCTTCCTTGGAGATTATCCTTGTTCCTCTTATGCTGTCCAGTATACTTGACTTACCATGATCAACATGTCCTATTACAGAACATACAGGACTTCTCATATTTGGACTGCAGTTAGACTTAGCCATACTCTCCGGGAGATGGAGGGTGTTTTTAAATCTTGTTCTTAAAACAAGATTTTAAATCATCAAACCTGCTGGTTTGAGGTTTTTAAAGGTTGAGGTGTGTTTGATGGTTGAGGCTGATGATCGTTTAAAAAAGGAGAGTAAACTTATTATAGAACTGCGATGGTCACAATCATATGAAATTATACACTTTACTTAAAGATAGAGCAAGCATAAACATACTCAAGATACTTTCTGAAACAGAGACAGTCGAAAAGAAGTACAGCATCAGCTATGATGAAGTATTGGACAGGCTTGCAGTGAGCGAGCGGGATGATACTCTGTTGAACCTTCAGGCAGGAGGACTTGTGTCTGCTGAGCAGTCAGAGAACAATGGTATGGTTTTGAGCATAACACAGAAAGGAAAAGACTTTGTATCACATTTTGACAAACTGATTGAAGTCATGAACGGAAAGAAACAGGAAGCTCGCGCTTATCAAGTTAAGTACGATCTTGCAGAGATGGAAAAGAAAATACTCCTTATATCAAAGAATGTCTTTGCAGAGACTGGTGAACTAGTGGAATTGAATTCACTTGCAGCAGAAATATATCCTATGCAGGACATAACCGGGAAAGTGGATGAAGTATCTGAAAATGCACGAAGACTTGAAGAGATGAACCTGCTTGAACGGCTTGAAGCAGAAGATGCAACTTATTTTGATGTGACAGATACCGGATCACGGGTCGTAAGAGAACAATTCAAGAACAGCAATAACTGATTTCAGATGTCATTTTTTTTTATTTTTTTAATATATTAGCAATCACTTTTTCTGAACAATCACATCTTATGCCTGTATCAGCGAAGTGTGTCCGGGAGAAATTGATTTTCTTTTTTTCCAGATATTCAAATATCTTATCAAATTTCGGAACTTCAAGTTTATGTTTTTTGCAGAGCCAATGTATGTCGTGGAAACCTGTGGTGTCAATAAGTGATTCATTACGGATAGTGTGAAGTAGTTTTGTGTCTATTTTATATTCTGTGTCTGCCGACAGTTGAAATATCTTCTCTGCAATATTTTTGTCCCAGAGTTGACCAAGCCACATGGGCCCTGCATCGCCCCACATGTCGTGCTTTTTTATGATATCATCCACGTGAGATTTACCTTTTTGGCATCTGAAAAAGATGCGCATGTAATGGTCTTTTGAATAAGAATATATTGGTATCAGAGCTTTGTCATACTGCGCAGCGACAAGCTGACATTTTCTTATGAGAATTCTAAGTCCGGACTCATGCATTGTTGCGGTATGATCTGGAACTGCCCAGTATTTCCGCTTGCAAGCTTTAGGAAATGTTCCTGCGAGTGCAGATGTGTCTGTTGCAGTCACTGCGAGAATACCATTTCTTGCCAGTCTCTTGGCTGCAGAGTCGAGAAAACGATTTGGAGTGCCGAATGGATCGATATCGATATAATCAAAACCTGTAGATTGCATCATCATTATATTAGCATCCATGTTGGTAATTATTATTTCAGTACCTGCCTGTTCTTGCAGACCCTGATAATTATCATTGATGTTCTTGGTTATCAGGTCAACAGCTTGTTTATCAGAATCGTTGATTACCAATGACTTGATTTTGCTCTTAGGCAGTTCTTTGAGAAAACGGATTGCGCGGATGCCTGTGCCGGCCATAGGATCGCATATCTGCATATCCTGATTGTCAATCGATTCGAGAAGCAGTATTGAGATGTCTCTGTTAGTTTTCATCACAGGATTATAGAATACTGGAAGATCTTTTGATATTTTTTCTTCTACAGGTGCCTGGATACTGATTGTCGCTTCTTTGATTTCATGGAACATGGATGCTATTTGATTGAACTATCTTATATTAGTTATCAATACGGCTATTGGCTATTTCACATATTTATAATTAATATTATATATTATATTTTATACTATCGGAAGTAACGGAAAAAAAGGAACATTTAAATATGACTGGAGTATCCGGAAGTGTAGTAAGTATGTTACTCAGCACTGCTGGGGAATATAAGGGGTGGAATTTTTAATGGTTAAGAAAGCGGTTACGTTTGCGTCGGTACTACGGAGTCCCATATACAAAAATAGAGATGTATTGTATGCATTAGTTCCGCCAACAGGACTTCTACATAGAACAGAGCAGAAAAACGAGCTGATAATGGAATTG
Source organism: uncultured Methanosarcinales archaeon (assembly GCA_964643595.1). GTDB lineage: Archaea > Nanobdellota > Nanobdellia > Woesearchaeales > UBA11576 > JABMQF01. Next base: position 6,269 of record CAZXTQ010000053.1, on the reverse strand, counting down.
GCTCCAATACTTATGAATTCTGCAGTATCCTGCGTATTTGTCTACGGTAATCCAGGCACTGGAAAGACTGCAGTGATAACAGAGCTAATGACTGAGCTTGAGACCGAGGCAAAGAAACGTAAGATTAATCTGAAGAAAGCATATGTGAATTGCTCAGAGAACAGGACAGAGACAACAATATTGATAGAGATACTTAGTCAGATAAATCCAGAAAAGACATATCCAAGAGTCGGATGGACAAGAGCCAAAGCGATATCTGAATTCAAGAAAGTGACAGACGAACTGAACACCAATATAATATCAGTTCTTGATGAAGCAGACTATGCACTGAAAGAAAGCGGTGACGATATAATATACCGGTTCAGCAGAATAAACGAAAAGACGAAATCAAAAGTATCTACAATCCTGATATCCAACGACGTAAGGGTCGCAGAATATATCAAACCTAAAACACAATCGACTCTCGGAAGACTGAGAGTGATATTTGCACCATACACTGCAGAAGAACTTCAGGATATATTGAAGGACCGGGTGAAAAATGCCTTTAACTCTGATGTTATATCAGAACCAGTCATTCAGAAGATAGCCGAGATAGAAGCATCACGAGGCGGAGATGCACGACGCGCCATTGAATTGATTGACAGTTGTGCAAAGACTGCAATCGCAAAAAACAGCAAGAAAGTCACGTTAGATTTTGTCGACGAGGCAGATAGGAATCTCGAGAAAGATAACATATTCGGAATGGTCGCTGAGTTGACCAAACACCAGAAGATACTTTTCTTGGCGATGGTCAAGACAGCAAAGAAACAGTTCGATGGTGGAAAAGTATATCGGATGTACATAGAAGTATGTCAGCATCAGAATGTAGCACCATTATCTGTCCGAAGCATCAGGACATTCCTCGTAAACCTGTCAGAACTTGGACTGATAAAATCAGAAGTCACGTGGTTACGTTCACTCAAGAAAAAAAGCAGGACAATATCGCTCGACATGGATGAGGCCACACGAAAGAAACTGCGGAAGGTAATTCGAGATTCAATTTAATCGTAATATATTCAGAATGTTCATCAATCATTGTCATGTTTAATCCATCAAAACATGTCTAACCTCAGGCTCCTTTCTGGAGACCATGGCAAGGGCTGCTCTTACGGGGGTGGGGGGCAGTTCTTGCCGCTATTTTTTTTATGATTCTTTTCATGCTTTTTCTGAAACTTAATACGATCAGGTCATAACAAAACCTATTTAAATGAAGATGTGCTAATATTGTCTAAGGGGAGTTCTTGTGAGGATTCTGTCAAAAAAGTGATACTGACAGAGTTATTGATTTGTCAAAGTTTTGTCAAAGTTTTGTCAAGGTGTTGAGATGAAAATGGTCAGAGATACAGGTCAGAATGATAGAGGAAATACAGATGTTATCCTAGTCAGACCTGTTGATTCTCCAGGGATTACTCCATTGCCTGTTGGGATACATTCAGCTCAGGAAGATTGCATCGAGCAGGGCGAAATAACTCAAGAAGATCTTGACCAATACATTCGGCAATTAGATGGCGAATCTACTGCAGAGTGCCACGAATCAGAAATATCAACAGCTCTTGTGACTGAAGTTGCTGAAGTCGCTGAAGATCCTTTTGCAGATTTTTTCGACGACCCTGAACTTTCATTTCTTACAGAAGATGCTGGCGGAAATATGGAATTTCATAGAGGTGTGGTTGAGTCTTTGAGTTCAGGTTCGCTCCTTCTTGAACAGACTGTACGAGAAAGATACTGTCAAGATCCTAAAATAACAGAAAGTCAATCCCGTGTACTATACGATCCGAGAAGTACGCCTGATCCTACATCACGACCAGGAGATTCCAGGCTTAATGAATCAGATCCTACACCTATACCTTATTCTCCAGCCCCAAAATCACCCGTACCTTTGGTCAGTCTCGGAGATATACTCGAAGAGAGCGATGGTCCTGGCGCGTTGTCTCCTGAAGACGCGGACTTCATAAGAGGACTTAGAGAATCAGGCAAGCTCACAGATATGTCCCAATATTGTTTTACGCCTGGAGACGCACAAGATATTTTTGGAACAGAAGTTATACATCAAGGATTCGATGACATCACTCTTGTATTTGCACTTCTTGACCAGATAAAGAAGATTTCTGAGAAAATATTAGGCACAGGTAATTTTTCACTCAGCCTTGAGGATGGTCTCAGCGGAGGACACAAAGAAGGATTCATAAATTTTGATAATCCTGATAATCCTGACTACGCAATAACCATGCTCACAGGTACAGACGGACTCGTCAGAGGGTCTCTTGAACTAAAACATTCAGGCAGGCCCAATCCAGCACAGCTTGAAGAGTTTGTGATGAAAGGTGCCGATCTTGTCGGAGATGCAATACCTCATTTGCTTAAAGGCGAGAGCCTTCGTAAAAGAGGAGGTGTAAATCCTCGAAAATTGGTACAGGAGATACAAGACATCTTTACAGTTTACAAAGTATGCAGGGGGCGAGCACAGAGAGACACCCACAGGACACTTTTACTTCCAAAAGGAAAATACTCTCTCGAGTTCTTCAGAGGACCATACAAGAGAGAACCTATCGTAAGGCTCGCTCTTGGGTGGAGCCGTATATATGACACGCATCGTGTACAATTCATGCCTTATGATCAGTACAGTACTATGATAGTCCAGTTCAGTGATGGAAGAAATATACCCCGAGCATATGAGTTCTATCCTAAAGACACCAAGCTCAAAGTCGATGAAGAGCTGACAGTCATCGGTCCTGGCGGAAGAAGATACTCTATGGCTACCCCTGGGATAGATCCTTTCATGGAATGAATTCTAAATAAGAAAAAGCTAAACAAATACAGAAAAAGGACTGGAAAAAATGTGACTTATACAAGAAATAAGAAATCATAAAAAATTAAAAATTTTTTAGCTTTAACCCACTGCCCTTCGAACATCGCTGATTTCGGCGCTTTGGACACCTTCAATCATTTCGACTTTCTCAGCAACAACATCAGGAGATCCAAGATCTTCATCCATGACAAAGATAAAGTTCAAGGCTTTCAATCCGAATGCAAGAGGCTCAATGCTTGCTTTAGTATCTCGTTCACCAGCGAACTCGCGAACAATCTTAGCAACTTCTTCCTGAATCTTTTCCAGATCAGTCTCTGGACTTTCAGGCATTACTTTTACAGTAACAACTGCGGTTCCCATTTAATCACCTTCTAATTATTTTTAGTTAGGACCTTCAAAGCCACATTCAGGGCATTTGTACTTTGTGACAATCTCCCTGCAATGCCCGCAGCGGATAATCTCTGCCTTTCCGCACTTAGGGCACATAAACTTTGTAGTACCTTTAATGTTGGCTATTTTTTTTTTGCAAGATGTGCAAATAACGTCTTCCATTGTGAACATCCTCCTATATCTCTTAGCGTTTCAATGTGTTGTTTATAAAGTTACCGCTAAGAAGCTAGATGTGTAGTTTTGAGAGGTTTTTTAAAAAGCTTTCCATTGATGAGTAGTAGTAAAGCTTTATAAATCAATCTTGTTTTGATAAACCTAATTTGGGGGTATAATTAGGGTGATGATCTAGACGACAAACTTCTCTGGATTTCATGCTATAGCTTACTCGAATGCAGTCATTTTTTGTGGCGCGTTCGGCAGTTAAAAACCCGATATTGATGCGAGTTTTTTACCAAGTTAGGGAAATGGGGGTTTCCATAATGAGTTTCGATGAACTAGCAATTGAAATGGATAAGCTTCTAAAGACGGGAGCGCCAAAGAAAAAGACAGAAGTTTCGGCACCAGAGACTGTGACAGAACCGACAAAGAAAGAAACGTCAGGATCACCAGTACAAGACGCTCCAAAAAAGAAAGGATTCTTCTCAAACCTATTCCACAAAAAAGACAAATCAGCGATAGCGATAGCGTCAGCTGCAGACAAAGAGATCAAAGACCTCATATCAGAGACTCCTGAATTCAAGTCTGATAAAACAATGACCAAAACAGCAGATACTAAAACAAAAAATGTTTCATTAAAAAATAAGACTGTCAAGCAGGAGAAAGTTACTTCGCAGGTTCCAATCCAATCATCAAAAGCTCTTGATAAAAGAGAAGCGACTCTTACAAAGAAAGAACAACTACTCAATGAACTTGCTTCAGTATTGGAATCAAAAAAGATAAGCCTTTCAAAAGAAGAGCGGGATATCCAGACAAAGAAGAAAGAGCTGGAGAAAATTCAGAAGTCAGGATTTTCTGTACCGATGCCGCCATCATCTGATAAGAAAACTGATAAGAATCTTGCAAAGAAACAACAACTTCTTGAGAAACTTGAAAAAGCATTGGCAAAAAAACATGACAAGCTTGCAGATGAGGAACAGTTGCTATTAAAGGAGCATGAGAAACTAAAACTACTGCGGAATGAGCTGGTCCTGCGCGAGAAGATGATCAAGTCACAGATGAAAGAAGCAGGTAAGGCCACATCACAGATAGACGCAGACAAGAAAAAGCTCATGAACGAAGTCATGCAGCTCGAGAACAAGAAACTTACACTCGACGGACAGCTCAAAGAGAACCAGAGCAAGTTATCCGAAGTATTGGTACAGATCAAAGAACGCGCAAAAGAACTTGGTGGTATCGGAGGAAAACAGAAACAGCTTGACAAACTCAATGCAGAGCTTGACCGTAAGCACATATCTCTCGGAAACCTGGAATCTGCACTTGCAGCAAAGAAGAAACTTCTTGATGCAAAGGAATCTGAACTACTGAAGCGCGAAAAGAAATTAGGAGATGGATTTAAACAGGCAGACAACAAGTCAACCAAGCTTGAAAAAGAGAAGATAGCACTACTTAAAGAGATAGATGAACTCCACGACCATAAAGCACAGATGGAAGCACAACTCGGTGAAGCTGCAGAGAAGTACGACGAGCTCGAAGAATTAATCGAAGCAAAAGAGAAAGAGCTCAAACTTGACGATAAGAAGAAACAGTTCGAAGCACTACAGAAACAAGTTATGCAGATCAATTCCAAGATGGATGAGCGCAAGCAGGAACTTATGGAACAGGAAAAGTCCATCGCAGACAAGCATGAAGAACTTGAAAGGCAGCAACAGGAATTCGATGCACGCCATAAGAATTTCAAGGACCTAAGTTCACAATACAATTCTGAATGGGAAAGCCACCAAGCTGCAGTCAAAGAAATAAAAGTCCAGGTATCAAGCCTGCACGATCAGAAACTAAGGCTTGCACAAGAGATAGACAAAGCAGAGAAGTATCTATCTGATGTTACACAGATGGCTAAGACAAAAGAATCTGACGCTTTACTTTTTGAAAGAAAGAAGAAAGATATTGAGCTACAAGAGAAAGCGCTTGCTGACATCAAAGTTACAAAGCAGATACTATCCAAGAAAGAAGATGATCTCAGACGTATCGATGACCTCCTCACAAAGAAACAGCAACTTCTCGACGAGAAAGAGAAAGAAGTTAATGGTCGTCGCGAAAAACTGGAATATGAACTACAGAAAGCAGAGGCAAATCGAAGGTTAATATACGAAGAGATAAAGACCAGGCAGGCAGATTTGGCAGACATAACCCGTATGAGAGATCTCAGACAGAAAGAGCTTGACGAAAATGAGAATCTACTTAAGAACAAAGAGATGGAACTTCTGCAGACCATGCGTGATCTGGAAACTGATAAGGAACTTTTAGACCAGAAAGAAGAAGAGATTACTACATCCGTGAAAAAGTTTGAGAATGACAAGTTGTTGTTGGAACAGAAAGAAGAAGAGATAATAGAAAAAGTGGCGATACTTGAGGAGCTGCAGGCAACAGTGCCTGAACGAGAAAAAGAGTTTGAAAGGATGCGTCAAGAGATTGACGCGTACGATGCAGCACTCATGGAAAAAGAACAGCAGATGGCAAAAGAATATCAGAAAAAGCTTACAGAACTTGACAAGACCGAATCAAAGCTGCTCAAGTCAATCGATAAGGTCGAGAAAAAAGAAGCAAAGATATCTGCTGCCAAAGAATTGCGCGCAAGCATAACGCAGCTCGAGAATAAGCTCAAAAAACTTGACGCACAAGTCATCGCAAGGGAAAGCGAGATTGATACGCTCCACAAACAGGCTGCAAAAGATACATCTATAACTCTTGAAGCACGCAAGATAGAAGATGATCTGATGGTGCGTCAAAAAGAGATAGAAGCAAGAGAGAAAGAATTGCTCGCTGAAAGAGTAGAGGTTGAAGCAGGTGATTTCCAGGATTATGTCGAGCATGA
>CAZXTQ010000052.1:0-10462 GCA_964643595.1 uncultured Methanosarcinales archaeon | reverse complement strand
AAACATTCTTAGGATTAATTGATTTCATTTTCGTATTACCTCTCAACCATATTATGCTCGGAGGATCAATAGATTCTCCGGCCGCCCGATTCCTGCGAAATCGTGCATTTTATAAGATAGAACAAGAACTCATATTAAAACCTTTCGATTTGTAGTCACTTAAGAGTGGTGAAGAAAAAAAGGAATGTTTAAATAGTATACCTGAGTTATACTATTTATGGCGAGTGAAAGCAAAGAAGAATTAATATTGAAGCTAATACTAGAAAATAGTCCGCTCAAGCATTGGCATTTCGAAGAGTTTGTGAAAATCACAGGAATGACAAAAGCTTCAGTCAACAAATGGCTTAAAAAATATGTAAAAAATAACATCATCCAATACATAAAACAAAAAGGCAGTTTTCCATACTACACTTGTGGAAAAGACAATCCTGAATACTTATCAAAGAAAAAAAGTTTCATGCTTAACAAGATATACCAAAGTGGTTTGGCAACATACTTACTTAAGATTCAAAATGTAAATACTATCATAATATTCGGAAGCATTCCAAGAGGTGACTGGTACAAAGATTCGGATATTGATATATTCATATTTGGGAAACCAAAAAAAATTGAAATATTTAAATATGAGCATCAATTAAATAGAAGGATAGAATTTCATATATTTGAGACGAAAGAAGATATCAAAAGAACAAGAACTGGACTTGTACAAAACATAATTAATGGATATATAGTTAAGGGATCCATTCAGGATTTCGCTGAGGTGAACTGTTGAAAATCGAAGTTGACAATCTCCAAGAGATATATCAAAGATGCACCAATTCTGGTAGCATAAAAGAAAAAAGCATGGTCGATGCAGAACTTGTCAAATCACTAAAATCAGTCTCAGAAAAAGGATTGAAATTCATAGACGATAAATCAAAAAACATCCCTAAAAATAGCCCAGACTCGACATTTGTATTCAGGGATTACTACGAAGCCTTGCGAAATCTTATCGAAGCTTACTTGCTTTTTGACAAAATCAAAGCAGACCATCACCAGTGCAAAAATGCTTATCTGTGCCAGAACCACCCCGAACTAGAACTAAATTGGCAATTCCTCGAAATCATAAGATTAAAGAGAAATGCAATAAACTACAGAGGTCAGTTGATTACATATGAAGACTGGAAACAATTGAAACTAAATTTTAAGTTACACATAAATAAACTAAAAAAAGAGATAAACAATCGCCTAGAAGATAATAGCTAAAAAACACAACAGAACTCATAGAACTTCTAAAATAAACTAAACATCAAAATATGGTGTTGTTTGCGGAGACGACATCGGAGAAGGCAGTTTTTTTTGTGAATAATCCAGGAAGGTGTATATTGTATTTCTTATAATCAATTATGTATGTGCAGAACAAGAAGCAGGTTCAAACTTTTTAATGCGTAATTACTTTATGGTGGTTATAACTTAGTAAGTTTTATTAATAACTTATATCATCAAACAAATATGGTGGACACAGAGACTTTAATGTATGTAACTATTGGCGGGATGGCTCTAATGGGTGCGGGACTCATAGTAGCTACAAATCTTATAGATCGCAGAAACCCTAAGATATATCTTCAAAATGATGAGATAGAATCACTTTCTGAACTTGAGAAGGAATTAAGGAAAGAGAAACAGTTTCTTGAAGGTTTTGGTAGTACACAGCAGTCACTTAAATATCAGCGAGTCACAACAGCATTAGAAAACTTGGCAATATCAGACTATAAACGCCAGGGCTGGATAAGGACATCTGATCTTGTTGATGCAGAAAGGACTCATCAAATGTGCGAATTAAATATAAAATCTAATCAGAAATGATTCTATAGTTCTATGAAATATTCTATAACTCATTAATCTTAACCCTATTGCTATTTGATACTTTTTAGTACTATAAGATGGTTAATGAGTGTTACGAAATTATATAATTTATAAGTTTTATAAGGTAAAAATACTTATAGTTGTATCTGTTTAGTGACAACATTAGGTGTTGAGTAATGGAACAAATAGTTATATTGACTGATAGGGACTCTGAAAAGCTGTTTTACGAGCTTCTTGCGACTAATAGAAACATTGCTGTAAAAAAGCTCTGTAGAAAGATTCCTCGTAAGATGCTATATAAATATCTGAAACAGTTAGATCAAATACAGCAAGCCACAGGCACAACCATTTTCGAGAGAAAAGCTTCTTTATGTCCTGTGACTCGGCTTCCAAACATAATCATTGAAGTAAAGTGCATAATCGATTCCCGCGAATCATTAGTCATACTATCACCACATACGCCTTCTGGACTTTGTAGTGCTTACCGATAAAATCTTCTTATAAAACCAACAAGACCTCCGGGCTCATTTGTTTTTTTCTTTCTGTCCTGTTCTTCCAGGTTTTTGAAGAATCTATCCGTTTTTTCATATGATCTGTCAATATGTTCTGAAAGCTCGTTCAGATCACCTTTTTGCAATATTTCGTAAGCTGTTATTGCATCATGAAGTACAGTTTGTTTGAACATAACCTTTTCTTTGTAAAATAGTTCTTCTTTATCTCTCAAAGCATTTTGATAATTCTTTTCTGCATATTCTATGTTATTTCTGAACTGCGTTAATATGTCTTGTTGCATATCTTCTGATAAGTATTCAAGTCTCGACTCCATTTTTTGATTAATCATACAAAACACCTCCGATGTATTGATAAGTAATAAGTATTCTAATTTAATAGAATTAATTGAGAGAAACTCGTGTTTCTTCTGTTTGTCTCGTATGATTTTTCGAGTTGCTCGGAATAAATGTTCTTTTTGAAACATTTACCGTAATTATTGCAAATTTTTCGTGATATTTACCGGAAATATTCCGAGAGTTTCTGTATGGAAACACCCTGTTTCCGAGAAGAAACAAGCGTATATAACTAATTTACACTCCCTGAATGTAGAGGTGATGGAGGAGAAAATGGTATTAGAACTTGAACGGGTTATCGATGATGCATCAAACGAATTTAATAATAAATTTGGCGATATATGTGATGATATTTGTGATTGGTATGGAACACTAGGTAAACAGATGCAGTATAGAGCAGAAACTTGGTCTGGACAACCAAAAGTATATCCTGCAATGCTTAACAAAATAAGACAGGAAATAACTGAAGACGCAAAATCTTTTTTAAGATTTTATGAAGTATTTCTAAATAGAGTTAATTGTGAGGCGAATTGTTTGAATAATATAGACTCTGCTAATCGTGGAGGGGTATGGTCGAAGCTTTGTAGTTATATCCGATAATTCTCCAAAAGATGACAACATCCTCTAGAGGCAGAGACTTACTGGAGAAAAAGGGAGGCCGAAAGGCCTTTCTTGATTTTGTATTTGTTTAGCTCAATAATGGCAACATTACTAGAAACAGATAAACAAATACTTAATTCTTAATTATCCCGTAGCCAATTAGCCTGAACCTTGCACCGAGACGTCTCGAGATTGTCACTCTAGAACCTGTTTCAGCACAAACAGGCAATTTCAATAAGCAAGTGAATTTGTTTTTGCTGATATCTGTAACTATTCCTACAGTTGCTGCTGAGTTTATGTTAAGCATCAAAGGTTCATTCAGCTTTATAGCCTCGACCTCAAGATCTTCTTTAGCACCTACAACTCTTTTCAGAAGATGTGTTTCGAGTGTAAGTGTGCTTAGAACTGGTGGAAGCTTATCCTTGTAACCGACAACATTGCCGGTAAGAGTATCAGATTTTACAATAGCAGGATCAAGCAAGGTCATTAAACCTACAGAACCACCCGGAACAATCTCGTCAACAGACTTACCACCAGTCTTAAGACCTGTAATCTTTGTGAAGATGGGTTTCCAGGTAGTTTTACCGCCGAAATCAACTTTGTAACCCGGGCGCATTTCAATTTCATCACCGACCTTTAATCTTCCCTGGTATAATGCACCACCAAGAATGCCGCCAATCATCTTTTCAGGACCAGAACCAGGTTTGTTTATATCAAAACTTCTCGCAATAAATAAAATAGGATCTTTTTTGTCATCCCTTTTCGGAGTCGGAATGTGTTTTTCAATAGTCTCAATGAGAACATCGATGTTGATGTTATGCTGAGCAGAGACAGGGACTATAGGTGAGTCAGCATAATCTGTATTTTTTAGGAATTCTTTTATCTGCTCATAATTCTTCATGGCCTGCTCTTCCTTGACAAGATCAATCTTGTTTTGGACAACAACAATATTCTTCACGCCGATGATCTGCAGAGCCATCAAGTGCTCTCTTGTTTGCGGCTGAGGGCACACCTCATTCGCTGCAACCAATAAAAGAGCGCCATCCATTATTGTAGCGCCAGCAAGCATTGTTGCCATAAGAGACTCGTGACCCGGAGCGTCGACAAAACTTACTTTTCTGGTAGGTTTACTCTCTTCACCACAATCACACTTAGGAGATGTAGTGTATTTCTTACATTTCTTACAATAATAGAAAACAGTATCTGCATAACCTAACCTGATGGTTATGCCTTTTTTCAACTCTTCAGAATGCGTATCAGTCCACTTGCCAGAGAACCGTTCAGTCAGAGTGGTCTTACCATGATCGACGTGACCTACAAGACCTATATTCAGTTCAGGCTGAACAGGTATTTTTGACTTAACAGTCTTCTTTACTGTCTTTTTCTTTGTTGTCTTCTTGGCAGCAGGCATTATGTTCTTATTCCTCTTTCTTATCAGGTTCTTCTTCAGTCTTAACTTCAGAATCTCCTTCTTTGAGCTCTTTTTCGATCTTATCTATCTCTTCGTCTTCCTTTTTGACTTCTTCTTCGTCTTTAGCAATCTCTTTCTCTATATCTTCAGTCTCTTTCTCGACATCAACAGAGTCATCATCTTTAGCTGGCTCTTCAGGTTTAGATTCACTCGACGCCTCTGGTGACGAGTTTTCAGGCTGCTTTGCATCCTGAACTTCTTCAGGATCTTTGGGTTTAGCTTCTTCCTTTTTATCAGGAGCACTCATAGCATCCGCAGCACCGCCGACATCTTCACCATCAGGATTGATATGACCTTCACTAACTTCTCCTTCAGAAGTCTCTTCCTCATTCTCGACTACTTCTTTTTTATCATCCATCTTTTTATCCTCTTTTGGCGCCTCAGGTTTAGGTTCTTCCTTAGGCGATTCAGTTTTTGGTTCTTTTTTCTTTTCTTCACTCTTCGCCTCTGGCGACGAGCTTTCAGGCTGCTTTGCATCCTGAACTACTTTAGGAGCTTCAGTTTTCACTTCTTCAGCTTTTGGTTCCTCAGCAGGTTTAGGCTCCTCGAAAATGGAATCTCTTCCCATCTTAGTAATCTTAAGATTAATCTGAGCAGTTTTTTCATAGACAGTATTTCCTGCCACAGTTTTCTTGAGTTTCATGCCTTTGATAGTCCTCATGCCTTTCTTTTTAGGATTAGGTCTGTGACGTTTATTCTTTATACCAAGAGAATTTACATCAGTAATTTTCTTCTTTTCTTGCCCTATAACATCATTGCGCATAGGAAAACCTGAACTATCAGAACCGCCAGTGATCTGGAACTCGTAACCCGCAAGGTCTATGATTTCTCCTTTGAAAGTATCTTTGATCTTCTTACCTATAAGTCCCTTAGCAGCATTTTCTTTAACATCTATCTGTTTAGATTTACCTGTCTTAGGGTCAGAAATCACTAATTTAAATTCAGCCATTTTGTATTCCTCCAAAATCTTGTTTTGGAGACCAGCGGCATTTTCAATGCTGCGCTGCCTCCCGAGGCTAAGATCCCTTTTAGGATTCCTCTTGATGAGTGCCTCAGCAATAATAATATATTGGGGGATTGGGGGTATATATAAAGCTTGGGGTGGTCGATGTTGTCAACTAAACGACACAGGGCATACACTGCGCTCCGTCTGCTTCGCAGGGTGGTCTATTTATAAATGGTTTATAAATGACAATACCTTTAAATGTATATTAAGGGTTAGTCTGCAGATAACAGGGGGTGTGGCTATTTGAAAAGAGTGAGTCTGCTGGTAAGTATATTATTACTTTGTTCAATGTTTGTGATTGCTGGTTGTGGTTCTGGCGAAAGTTCTTCTTCTGATGATTCTTATGAAAACATAGAGTTATCTCTGAAAGACATCTCGCAGTTTGATGAAGAAATACAGGGGATGCTTGAGAATGCGAACCAGAAGACAGAACAAACTACAACATCATTCGATAAGATAGACTCTGCACTTGAAGCAGGAGACATATCTGAAGAAGACAGAGTATTGTTAACACTCTTAGCTGCTTTCGATCCTGAAAAACTTCCATCAGGGTACAAAGGAAATGATCCTGAAGTGATGAACGACGGACTGATGATGGAACTTAACCAGTGGATAGATGATAACTGGGAAGACCTCGATACTGAAACACAAGACGCAATACTTCCATTCATCCTCGAACCAGACCACCCTGACAGCTTCTTTAATTATGACAACAAAGAGAAACAGAGTGATATGCTCAAGACTCTTGAACTCATACCATCAGTTGACGCAGCGGGAGGTCACTGGACTATGATGGAATCCTACATCGGCGGCTCAACAAAAGTCAGGATAATATTTCACACAAGCAAACCTGAATACGAACAGAGAGCATACTGGATAAACGAATCAATGCACAAAGCATGGCCGATGTTCGAAACAGTTTTTGACAAAGCACCAACTGAAACAGTATATCTTTACATCACAGACCCTGGAGCATTCCTAGGTAGAGCTTGGATGAGAAATATCGATGATAAGATGCGATGCAAACTTTTAGTTTCAGATAAGCAAGATAAGGAATTGACGCAAGTGATTGCATCACACGAACTATTCCACTGCTTCCAATACTATGTTCCGTTGAAGTATGATCTTGAAGGAAGGAAATGGATGATGGAAGCCACAGCAACCTGGTCAGAACACTGGGTATGGCCTGACTACAATACAGAATGGGCACACCTGGGAAAATTCTTTGACAGTCTTGACCTGGATATGATTGCCTGGAACAAAGTAAGAGAATATTCAACATACACATGGTATAAGTTTCTTACACAGATGTCAGGAGGGCCTGCTGTCGTCAAACAACATCTTGACGCAGTCGAGAATACAGATGCGCGCGAAGTGGTGCAGTCAACAGACTACTATGAGATGCTCTGGGGAGAATATGCGCTCTGGAACTGGAATCAGGATCCTGAACAGAGGTATAGTGATACACCAGCATTCCCTACAGGAACATACAAAGGAAAAAAGATGTACCCTATCGGCGATGCGTACAAAGGAAAGATATATGACGCAAAAAAAGAATATCCTGAGTCGTTGACGCTTGGTTCTTTGTCTATGCAGTACAGGCTCATGACCTTCGACGATTCTATTGATAAAGTTGTTGTCAAGTTTGAGCAAGAAGGAGACGACCTGCACAAACGACAGGCATTGATAAAAATCGGCGATGGCTGGCACCGGGAAGACTGGACAGAGATAGAAGAGAGAAAATTTTGCAGGACACGAGACGACGAGAAAGTCACAGCCATTGTATTGATACTTTCTGATGCCGTCACTGATTTGACTGAGAACTACAAAGTGAAGTACAAAGTCGACACGCGCGGAAAGTGCAATCCAGAATGGAGAGGGACCACGACATGGCAGTTCAACCTTATCGACGAATGGCAGATCCTTTATGCACAGACAATATACACGCAGAGCGCAAGCATGATATCATATGATACTCTGGTGATGGACGAGGATGAGAACGAGTTCGTCATCAAAGACCAGTTCGTCACATACAACTACAGGGAAGAGCAAAGCACTACTTTTGCTCAAGATTGCGGAATGCAATATGAGTCGATGATAAAACGCCAGTCCGGAAGCGCAGGAAAAAGCTTTGAGATAGACGAGAAGTATCCATCTGAAAGTGATGCGCCCGAGCGTATGAATGGAGACTATGATGACCCTTTCCTCTATGATGTCGATATAGACGTGCATGATTTCGGATACGATTGGCTCGCATACTATGATACAAGAGCATCAAGTAAAAAAGCATGTGAACTCGAAGGGCTGTTCACGCCAAGTTCAGGATCATACACTATATCCGAGACTGACATGAGCAAGTCAGATAGGTTCAAGACAGAGCCGAACGACATCAAGGCAAAGATCAATCTTGCAGGCGACAGGATCTATGGACAAGAGACACAGATGTGGAGTCATGGCGACACAGAATACCCTATAACAATAACAGTGGATTATAGGTATCAGTGAAAAGAAATCATAAAAATCTATTGCGAGTGTCACACCCCAACCTGAATGTAGGGGTATGATGTGAAACTCGCTTTGACAAGTGGATTTTTAGGATGTAAATTGAGCGAAGCTTAATTGCACATAAAATCCAATTTTTTTGTTTTATTTTTTTCACCAAGGCCCTATATGTCCTGATACATTATCCTCATCAAACAGAAGTTCGTCAATAGTCTCAAGATCAAGCGCAACATCTTCAGGGGGAGTGTTCTGCTCTTCCCAGATTGCAGCTTCCCTGTCCAGTACTATCTGCACCACCTCAGGTCTATAAGCGAAATCAAGAACCTGCCTGTGGTATGGCATATCGTCAGCGTAGAGGATAAGACACGGGTTGTTCGCGACAGGTTCGACTTTGCCCATCCGGATTGGACCTGCCTTCTCGTAATTACGTCTGATGGAAATCTGTGTTCCGTTGCTCTGGAAAGATGTAATCTCGGTTTCTTGAATCATTTTGAATACAAAGAAAATACCGATTCGCAAGATCTTCGATATTTTCAGACATGTAAAAAGACATTTAGCCGATTTCTAAGATTCATCGGCGAAATGTCTTTGTCGTATGCTCTGTGGGGGACTTTCGTCACCAGACACCTGTTCTGATGTATTCGAACCCCCGTCCTCGCCTTACTCTTTCCTTAACGGAATCGAGAGGGCGAGATGATTGGCCGGGCTACACCAACAGAGCGTTGTAAGAATATGGGTGAAAGAAGGTGTTTTTAAAGGTTTTGAAAAAGAAAAGAAAAAAGGTGATAAAAAATTTAAATGTCGTTAGGTGCGTCAATCCATAACTGTATGTATTTTGCAGCACTTTTTTCGAATTCGGTGTCAACACTAAAATTGTCAGGTCCTTCAAGGATGCTGTGAGTGCCTTCAAGCATTCCGTTCTTTCGCTGTTCGCCATGAACCAGCATAGGGTGTGCATCCATATCTGCTGACCTTGGTTTGTAACCAACTTCATTTGCGTCACTCGCAACGTAAGCGTCCTGCACATCAAGACCTTCGTATATTCCTTTTCCGTACATATTTATTGCCTCCTTGCTACTTTTTCTACTCTTTCTTGCTTTTATTTTTCATGTTTGCAAAGCCTTCAAATGCTCTCAACACCTCTAATGGCATCGCAAACACGACTGTGTTAGACTGATCTGATGAAAGGTCGTTTATCGACTGAAGAGTTCTCAAGTGCAGTGCACCAGGACCTGAAGCAAGCATCTTCGCCGCCTTGGCCATGTTTGTCGCTGCAATGACTTCTCCTTCTGCTTTTACTATAACTGCTCTTTTTTCACGCTCTGCTTCAGCTTCCTTAGAGATAGTTCTTTTCATGTCAAGAGGTAGTTCAATATCCTTGATTTCAATCTTGGAAACATCAATACCCCAAGGGTCAGTGTCCTTGTCGACTATCTCCCTTATCTTCTTAGCAAGCAATTCTCTTTTTTGAAGAATATCATCCAAAGCAAACTCCCCAACAATATTTCTCATAGTGGTCTGCGCCAACTGGGATACCGCATACATGAACTCTTCAACTTTTATGATGGCTTTCTCTGCCTTTTCTACTTTGTAATAAAGTACTGCATTGACTTTTATCGAAACATTATCTTTTGAGATACATTCCTGGCTTGGAACATCGACTGCTTTGACACGCATGTCAACACGCTCCCATGACTGGATAATCGGAACCAAAAGTCTCAGGCCAGGATTCATAATGCCCGAATATTTACCTAATGTGAATTTGACTCCGCGTTCATACTCTTTTACAATCTTCAAAGAAGACATGAGTATGAATAAAACAAAAGCGATTATTGTAGTTATAAAAAATGCCATCTAAACACCTCCACCCCAAATGGTGATACGAATTAGAATAGTACCATTTATAAATTTATGGCCTATCTATTTTACATCATGAATTTTCAAGGCTTGGCAAAAATCGAGAAAGCAGACTGGTATGTGGATTTAGCTTTCCGCAACGCGACAAAAGCTGGACGTGAAGTCAAGAGCCAAAAAGGACAAGGTTCTGACACAATCAAGAAAGCAGAGCAGGCAAAGATACGATCAGTCCAGAGGACACTCGTAAGACATCTTGACATAATATTGAAATCATTCCCTTCACTAGACAGTATGACTGAGTTCTACCAGGAGATGGTACGTGCAATGCTCGACTAT
>CAZXTQ010000051.1:0-10467 GCA_964643595.1 uncultured Methanosarcinales archaeon | reverse complement strand
TGTTGTACAATCACCATATATGGCAAATGTTACGCGCTTAGGTATCGATTGGGAGTTTCTGGATGACGCGCAAGAAACAATCAAAGATGTAGAACAAATTGCAGATGCATTATCAAAATCATGCCACCTTGGTGGATTGATGATTTTAGAAATATCCAATTATACGACTATACCTCATGAAAGTTTAGAAATTTTGGAGACAGCATTACCTAAAGATGCAGAAGTTTGGGATTAACATATTTCTAAAAAAGTCACAAAAAAGAAACGGACATTTATTCCCGGAAAATATCTTTTTTTATATCTTTTTTTCCAACCCGCTCGTAAACATTTCACTAAACACAAAGATTTCTACAAACTCTTCACCACCAACCGCAACCTTTCCGAATTTGTCGTAACATCTCCGGAAAAAGCCCACACACCTTTATTAATCCCCAAAACATAATTTTATATATGGTTTCAGACATATTCAGCTACATGAAGACTCTTACCGCGATTGTGCATAAGGAAGAAGATATGTATGTAGCTAAGTGTCCTGAAATAGGGACTGTAAGCCAAGGCAATACTGTTGATAAAGCAGTCGCTAACCTTAAAGAAGCTACAGAACTATATCTTGAGGAATTCCCTGAGAAGAAATGGGATGCACTTGCTCTTTGTTAGATGATGTTCGCGCAGCGACCAAACACATATTCATAGAATAGCAACCAATTATGGTGTAGCCGCGTGGCAGTACTGCTAAAATTGAGCTAAACAAAAAAAAGAAAAAAAAATACTAAAATTTATTCGTCTTCTGCTAGTGCATATATTGCTTTGAGACCGACAACGACTGATGCTGGTATTATGAATAACATCATTGCGCTGAAGATGCTCTGTAGCATCGGACCGATGTACTGGATTGTGCTCAATAGCTGACCGCCCATGCTTGACATTACTACAAGCACTAGTGTTGAGAACAGGAAGCTGTTGGTTTCCTTTCCTGTTACGTTCAGGAAACCGACAATAAGACCCAGTATGATAAGGACTGAAGTCATTACTGTTCCCAATGGCCAGAATCCAGCGATGATGGCAACCAACAGACCAACAATAAAGGTCCAGCTGCCAACTTTCTGTACTATATTTACATTCATACTCTTTTTAACCATTTTAATATCCACCCCTTTTGGTTTTTTAGAACCAAGTGTTTATAAGCCAAACACAAAGAATTCTTATAAATCTTTCGTTTACAGCAGGAGTATAATAAAAAGAAACAAAACTACTCATCAGTGAAAACCCTAATTTTATATATCGCTAATCGCACAAGACATTCAGACATGGGAAGCGTTATCTTCAAGAGACCCCCGATAAAGAAACTAAAAAAAGATGGTTTGTTCGGGGTTGACTTGCACTTTCATACAAGGTATTCTTTAGACGCAGTATCTCGCATACCCTCAGCAGTAAAGAAAGCGAATAAGAAAGGTTTCGGTTTTGCCATAACTGATCATAACACTATCAAAGGAGTCATCGCTTCGTATAAGCATAGAAAATCTGCACTTATAATTCCAGGTATTGAAATAACTTGCAGAAATGGAAATCATGTGATTGCTTACTTCTATAACCATAAAGAACTTGAAGAGTTCTATGATAAGAAGCTTAAGCCAAGAAAAAAGAATAATCCGTTCTTCATGGACATTTCACCATTAGAACTTATGCATGAATCTCAGGATTACAATTGTGTGATATGCGCTCCGCATCCTTACGCCCCTGGTGCTGTCGGTCTTATGCATACTGAACCACCTAAAGAGTTCCAACAGAAACTGCGAATTATGGAAGTTATCAACGGTTTTAACTTCAGGCCTGCGAATATGAAAGCAGTTTATTGGGCTTCAAAAAAACATAAAGGTATGAGCGGCGGCAGTGATGGACATTCTACTTTTGAGTTAGGCAAAGTGCTTACTTTCACGCACAGCACAGACCTTGATAACATATTCCATGAGATAATTCGCAACCAATCTATTGTAATAGGTAAAGAAGATAACTTGTTCCTAAAGACCGTGATGAGCGTGAGGAAAGAATCGGCTTATGTAAATAGATCAAAAAAGAATCATATGGCTGCAAAGCTTCTTAAATCTCAATTAGGAACTGAATACAGATACATTCGTGAGAAGTTCAAGAGCAGGCGTTCTTATCATATGCTGACTCACCAGCATGAGGATAATCTTCAAAAAAAAGAGTCATGAATGTTTGATCTTTTTCTCGATAAATACAGAATAATCAACTATTGCAGTAAGAGATAAGACTGCTACAATATATACAAGATATTCAAACATAGGGAATCCTAAAACAAGCCATAACAGTGCTACAAACTGTCCGACCGTAGTGAGCTTTCCAGGCCATCTTGCTTTGATGTTATGCTGGAGTACTCCCCTGTCCTCATGAAATGCGAACATCACTACGACAAGAATCATATAAATATCTCTTAGAAGCAAAAGCGTCAAATATACAATGCTGAATCCTGAAGCAAATACCAGAAATATCAAAAGTCCTCCTACAAATATCTTATCCATTACAGGGTCGATGAATGCTCCAAATTTTGTAGTGCCCATCTTACGCGCGACATAACCATCAAGACCGTCAGTAATCATAGCCAAAGTCAATAAGACAATGAATACAACCACATTCTGATAGTATATCATCATGAGTAGCAGTATTGGTACTCTGGATAATGATATTAGGTTTGCAGGATTCAAAAGATCTTTGGGAAATGTCTTGTATATATTCATGATACTTCAGAAATCATATTGAATTATAAGTGTTTTGCATCAGCATTGCATCATCTTCTATGTTTGGACTTTCACATATCACGCAGCCTTTGATCTTGAAATCTTTGAAAGCTTTCATCAAGTCTTTGTAGTTGAAATCACTCTCTTTGAGGACAAGATGATTTAATTCTCCTTTAGGACCATAATTGATGCCACTCACATGAATATGCATGTTATCCAGCACTTTCCTGCCAAGGCCTTTCTCAAGATCAGTCAACACAGAAGAAAACTCATCATAGGTATTCATCTCGCCCTCGCGTGCATGAAGATGTGCAAAGTCTACGCAAGGAAGTACCTGTTCAACATCCTGAGCTAATCGTATTGTCTCTGCTAGACTGCCTAATTGTGTTGCTTTTCCTGTTGTCTCAGGTCGAACCCACAGACTGACACCTTCATCCTGAAGAACTCTTACGATCTTTTTCATCTCGTCTTTTACTCGATTATACACTGCAACAGAATCCTGTCCTAAGAAGTATCCTGCATGGAAAGTGATACTATAAGCTCCTGCAGCATTAGCAACTCTTGCAGTTTCCAAAATTCGTTTGATACTCGCGTCCTGTTTCTCTTTTTCAACAGCATTAAGATTAATGTAATAAGGACCATGTGCGGTCAATACAACTTCATTCTTAGCAGCAACCTCTCCAACTTGCAAAGCCAGCTCCTTGCTCATCCGAACTCCTCGTACGAACTCAAGCTCCATGCAGTCAAGACCTAACTCTCTGACCAATCGAACACCTGCCAGACTACTTCTTTCTTTAGAACGTATCGGCGTTCCTGCCGTCCCGAACAATAGTTTTGTAGGTTTCATGATAAGTGTCCCCCATAATCTGTTCAACATCTTGAACGAATACAAAATCTAAACTTTGGCTAGTGCAGGACTTGATTCCTTGATGCTGGGAAGACAGAAAACAGGCATCAGCTCTTCCTTGCCACTCACAAGAATGAACTTTATGATAAGCGCATTGCCTTTAGACTTTGCTTCTAATTTGCATCCAGTAAGATTTGAAAGCAGCTTACGCACTGATGCAACATCTGAATCGACCATATCTTTGATTGATTTAGACGCATTCATCACCTGAAATCCGACAAGTTCATTCTTTGAATCAAAATCCAGAACAAAATCACCTATTTCAACACTGCCTTTAGATTTACTGTCAGGCCTAAATAAAAAAAGATCATCATTCTCCGAATCATAACTATGATTAAATTTTCGCATTTTTCTCAGCTATACGTTGCCATCTTCGGTTTATCTTTATAACAGTACAGACTATGCATTTTCGGTTTACAAGAAGTATGTATCTATGACATTGCGTCTTGCTATAACCAAAATAGCAATCATACTTCTGCTCACTTCTTTTGCCAGACTTTTGTTCTATAGCAAACTGAAGCCTTTGGGGATTTATAATGTTTTCCCTGACTTCATCAAGGTCTATGCCTCTGAACGCTGCCTGCAATATGGCATGATCTGTAAGTATGATATCATTCTTATCATATTGTTGAAGTCTCTTTTTGAAAGATTCCAAATCGACCATAGAGATTAAAAAAGTTAATGTTCTTTAAATATTTTAACCTTCATTTTCCGGATGTTTTCCGAAACAACCACGCAAAGATTTAAAAGTAAACCCGGGTTTTAGTGACTTTGCAAGGGGTGCGATAATGACAAAATTGGTGTATATGGAAGACGGTTACCAAAAAGAATTCGAAGCTAAAGTAACGAAAGTTGACAGAAAAAACATCTTCCTTGATCAGACCTGTTTCTACCCACTTAGCGGAGGTCAGCCTGGCGATACAGGAGTCATTGTAGCAGACGGTAAAGAGTACAAAGTGCTAAACACTATAAAGAAAGGTCCTGATGTAATCCATGAAGTGGATCAGGAAGGTATCAAAGAAGGAGATAACATCACAGGTATGATTGATTGGGCAAAGCGTTACCACAACATGCGTTCTCATTCTGCATGTCATCTGCTCTGTCATGTTGTAGAGAGTGAAACTGGTGCACTGATAACAGGTAATCAAATAAAAGAGGATGGCTGTCGTATTGATTTTGATATTGCAGATTTCGATCGCGACCTTATTCAGAGTTTTGAAAAGAAGACCAATGAACTCATTGCAGAAAACATCACCATAAACACAAAGATGCTTCCTAGAGAAGAGGCTTTTGATATTCCCTCAGTCTGCAAATTAAAGAACGTGCTTCCTCCTCAGGTAGACACTATCCGGATAGTAGAGACTGGAGACTATGACATTCAGGCCTGCGGTGGAACTCATATAAAGAATTCTGAAGAAATAAAAGGGATAGAGATTATCAAAGCGGAAAACAAAGGGAAAAATAACAGAAGGATTTATTTCAAGCTGAAAGAGTGAGTTCTCACAAAAAATTGCACTAGTGAGTATCCTTGTAGCTCCAGAGCACTTAACAGCAATATTCATTAGTTTCAAGATAGTATTTTTAGAAAAATATTAAAAAAATTAAAAGATTGAAAAGATTTAGGCTTTTTCCTCTTCACCAAGATCAACTTTTGGCAAAGGCCTGACGACAGTTATCGGTATGACATCTGCCTCGAACTCGAGCTTTGCGATCTCAAGAGGATTGTACTTGAGTTCTTCAAGTTTCTTCTTGGGTATCTTGACGAGATATGGTGCACCCATGCTGACCTGCAATGCTCGACTGCCAAGGATGCGTGCTTTCTCGTATTTAGTAAAGCTCTTTATTTCTTTTTCTTTCTTCTTTGCCATTTTTTGTTACCTTAGAGGTTTTTCCTCAGTTCCTGACTGGCTTCCTGCGCCATATCGATCATCTGAAAGACCTGATCTTCAGTCAATGCACATTCACCGCCTTTCTGCATGGAACATAGTTTTCCATCTTCAAGTACGCCGACTGTCAATCTTGCATCGTACACTTTCTCTTCAGTTTCAGTTGGGTCTATCAGAAGATGGTCTCCATACTTAAATACTGTTACCGATACTGGTGTTTTTGCAAGTGGCAGTTTCTTGTCTGTCTTGTGCTTGTAATCGATTGTTTTTCCGTCGTATTCTGGGAATACTGCGTTTTTTATCGCTGCCATTGCTGCAAGATAGATTGCGTCGAATAGGTTGCCTGCATCGTTCATTGTGCAGATATCTATTATTACCATCCAGGCTTTCTCTCCTGATTCTATGCAAAGCGACTTTGTATCAAGTGTTTTGCTCTCTCTGATTGCCCTGTCTGTTATTCGTGCAAGCTCGATTGCAAGCATACTTGGAGGGCCTGACTCGAAAGCCGGACTTGACATAGGATAGAGTTCTACATTTACCATCATGCTTCCGTCGTCTGGAGAGTCAGGATATGGTTTTATCACTTCAAGCTTGACTCCTGCCATGACCTGTGTCTCTCCGATCCATACTTTTGCAGATCCTTCTGCATTCCTTGACACTCCTGTCTCGACCTTGACTTCCCTGTATTTATTGTTGGTTCTTCCGTCGAGCCTTGTGCCTTTGGATTGAAGCTTTATGATTTCGTTTCTTAGTTCTTCGTCCATTGTTATCACCATTACTGAGCAGACTTGGACACGAATTTGTCCTTGAGTGCTGCTTTCATGACATCGTAGATCTTGTCAGTGGCATCTCTTACCATACCAACTGCTTTTTTGACGTCTTCTTTACTTATTACGCCATCCATCTGCATGAGGGTTATCTCTTTGGTGCTATGGATCATAGCTATAGGTATGTCCACACCTACCTCATGCGAATCTTCGTCGTAGTTAAGGTCTACTAACATCTTGTCTTCCACTTTTCCTGCGGAGATTGCGCAGACAAGGTCCTTCATAGGAAGTCCTGCGTCTGCTAGTGCGATTGATGCTGCACATATTCCTGCGCATCTTGTTCCTGCATCTGTCTGTGGAAGTTCTATGAACACATCCACTACAGAGTTAGCAAACTCGCTGAGATCAACTACTGGCAGAAGTGCTTTCTCTGCTACATGTGATATCTCTTTGGACCTTCTTGATGGCCCTGGTCTTATCCTGTCTCCTGCGCTGGAGAAAGGCATCATGTTGTAGTTTACCCTCAATATTCCTTTTTCAGGACTCTGTTTGAATCTTGGGAACATCTCTCTTGGTCCGTATACAGCTGCAAATGCTTCTGTGTTTCCTATCTTGAACCATCCTGAGCCGTCGGCTCTTTTTATGATTCCGGCTTTCGCGGCCATCGGCCTGCATTCGCCCCAGTCTCTTCCATCTGTTCGTTTATCATATGCCATTGTGATTCACCATTACTTTGCGTCGTATGACTTTATGCCTTCCTTATGTGTTTCAAGGTAAGCTTTTATGTTGTCGGTAAGTCCAGGGATGTGAGCTTCCTGCTCGATCTTTCTTATGGTCCTTACAGCGAGGAGTTCCATTGCAGGATCCTCTCCCTGTACCCAGACTATTCCGTTTTGCCCTACCAGTACCCTACAGTTTGTTGACTGTTTTATCATGGATACCATTGATCCTTGCTTGCCGATTATTCTTGGCACCTTGTTGGCATTGACCCTAAGTATCCTTCCACCTTTAAGTTTTCTAAGGCCAGGACCTTTCATTGACAGGTCGACAAGGTTCTGCGATGTGACGTTTGTGATCTTTGCCATCACATAGTCACCGATTGCGAAGTATTTTGTCAGGTTCGCGCCTCTGGCGATGAACTCTGATGTTGCGTCTTTCATGTTCATTACGGCGGAATAGGCTGAATTTGTGTCTATTCTCCATCCTGTCATGAGGACTTCTGTTACAGGTCCTATTATTGTATCTCCTGTCTTAGGATGATACGCTCCGGACAGAGGTACTAGCTTGAGTACTTTTCCGTCTATGTATAATAGTCCTAGTCTTGAAGCGAGAATCTGTTCTCCTTCTCTGTATGTTCCGTAGCTCGGAAGGAATTCCATGCCTTCTGCGAGTACTTCGCCGGGAACAACAACGTCTTTTGCTTTTGCTTTTATTTCTCCCATTGTTTTTCACTCCATTTCTTTCGTGGATTGTATTTTGTATCTATTGGTTTCTATTGGTTTATGCCGATTATTTTCTTATCTATTTCACTGTCTTTATCTCGGCTCCACCATGGGTCATGCTGTTCATTTTGTCCATGACCTCTTCCTGTAGGCCTGCAGGT
Source organism: uncultured Methanosarcinales archaeon (assembly GCA_964643595.1). Lineage (GTDB taxonomy): Archaea > Nanobdellota > Nanobdellia > Woesearchaeales > UBA11576 > JABMQF01. The sequence continues at coordinate 2,548 of CAZXTQ010000051.1, read as the reverse complement.
ATCTCCATCTTTACGACGAGGCTCCCGTCATTGCCCCAGGTCTCGTTCTTTATCCCACCCATCCTCTTCAGCACGCCGTATGCCTGATGTGCATTCTGTGGCGGGATGTCTATCTGTAGGACGACTTGCTCTATTTTTATCGGCAGTATCACCCTGAGTTTTTTCACTACTTCGTCGATCTGTTCTTCTGCAGATCTGAACTCATCGATCTTGCACTTTGCTTCTTCGAATGCGTTCTCTATCCTTGTCATCGGGTGCGGCAGGTTTGTCTTTGGGTCTGCTGCGTTCCTGTGTACGAGGTGAAGTATTCTTTTTTTCTTCTCTTCCCGCAGTTTCTCTCTGTATTCTGTTGTGAGCTGTATCTCACCTTCTTTGAGTATTATCTTCGCTACCTTTACAGGGTCTGATGCATTGAATATCGTCTTCAAGTCAGTTTCTGCTGCGAGTTCTCCTCTTTTAGCGTCGGTAAATACTTCTTCACTTCGGAGTACATCTTTTAGGTCGACTTCAGATCCTTTCCTGAATGCTATGGCTTCGTCAGGGTTCACTACTACCTGGAACATCTTTCCTGCTTTTTTTAGCCATGCCAGGTTGAAGCTTACTCTTTCCTGGTCCATGCTTATTGGTCGTCCTTGGCTCATCTTGTTCACCCTTTGACCTGTTTCAAAACTCTGTCAAGCTCTTTCTTGTCAATCTTTACGAATGTTCTGTCTGCGGTCTTTATCATTGCTGCGTCTAGCCGTTCTGCGTTGAAATTATCGTCGAGTACTGTCCGGAGAGCGTCAATGCACAGTTTGAGTCCGTCAACAAGATTCATGGTAGACTTGTATTTCTTGTGAAGTATCTCTTCAATACCATCTTCACCTTCTCCGATTACAACAGCGTGATACTGGAAGAATATTCCTGTTGGATCTGTCTCAAAAAGTTTTGGTCCATCATCATCTATTCCTGCAACGAGTACTGATACACCAAATGGTCGCAAACCACCAGATTGTGTACAAATCTGTTTTAGGTCTGCGATGTTCTTGACAATGCTAAGCACGTCTATCTGTGTGTCGTATGTCACTCTGTGCTGCTGCGCTTTTACCTGTGCTCTTTCTATCAGCACTCTTGCATCAGATATTATTCCTGATGCTGTTGCGCCTATGTGATCATCTATCTGGAATATCTTCTCGATGGCTTCTGAAACTACCAACGGGTCTACTATTCTTTTGTCTGTTACCAAAAGTACGCCGTCTGAACACACCATTCCTATTGCTGTGGAACCTTGTTTGACTGTCTTCTTTGCGTATTCTACCTGAAGAAGTCTGCCGTCTGGGCTAAACATCGTGATTGCACGATCGTATCCCATCATCTGGTGATTTATTGAATCCATTTTTTGATCCCTCCTTTCAATTAAACATGATTTTTGTGATTATGATTTACACCGCGACAGGTTTTATGGATTTTATGTAATTGTCCATCGCTTTTTTCATTATTCCGCTTGCACCTACTGATCGCACGATGACCTCCTGTTCACCTACTTTCTGTATCAGTGCAAGTGATGCTCTGAGTTTGTCAAGTGATTTATTGTTGACTCTGATAAGACCTCTTTGTCTTTCTTGGTTGTATTTGTCAGGTAATATCATGATGCCTGCTTCTGCGCAGCCTAGTTCTCCCAGGAATTCTAAAGCTTTCTGCCATATAGAGTCATATATTGGTTTAAAACCGTCTAATGGCTTTTCTGATATGATTTCAAAAGCTAAATAGCGCTTTCTCTCCCTTAAAGTCGGCAATAACGGTTTAATCTTCTTTTTGATTTTGGCTCACCTAATTGACTATTAATCAATCGAGAAATAACGGTAGGTGATTATTTCTCTTCTCTCTCGCAAAAGAACCTAAGAAATCAGGCATTTATAAGTGTTTAGTTTTTATGTATGCAATAAGTCTGCTACATAAAGTGAATATGTACCGCCTAGCGCAGGTATTATCTAGTTCATTCAGATTTCACAATCGCCTGGTTCGGAGATTGATGAATTATTCTGACGGAGCAGGGCATATCGTCAAGAACCACCAGTCAATTATACTAATACAATATAAATCAGATATAATTAAATTTTTAATCAGATGATAAAGAAAAAAGTATGGAATTTAATTGCGGTTATTGAAAGATCGTCTCTGGAAACCGCCTCTGCCACCTGTAGATGGAGTAAAGGTCTTTTTTCGAACTCTTGGAACGGCATCTTCGCCTTGCGTCTTTAGCCTAACTGCCTGTCCTGCTATTATATTTCTAAGTTTCTTGGACCTTATATCAGCCAGCTCAGCCAATGCAAGTTTATTCTTCTCAAAACTCTTTGAGAACTTATCTGGGTAAGTCTTGATAAGCTTTGCGCTCGTCCTCTTCACCATATCAGTCTTTATTCGTCCCATAACATCACCAGAACCAGCCACTATTATATAAAGATTACTACAGAATCGGCTATCATATGTTATCCCGAAACTGCTAGACAACCCGGCTGTGTCCCAAGAGTTTAAATAAGTCCCCTGCTTATAGCAGGGCTATAAGCAG